>JBPYDQ010000416.1:0-5094 GCA_051986135.1 Terriglobales bacterium
CAGGCAGTCCATCACAATCTGTGGGACTACGATCTTCCTTCGGGTCCTTCGGTCATCGAAATCGAACGCGATGGGAAGCGTGTCGCGGCTTTGGCTCAGCCCAGCAAGATGGGCCATCTGTTCATTCTCGACCGGGATACCGGGCAGCCGGTGCTTCCGATTGAGGAACGCGCGGTGCCGCAGAATGGTGTTCCCGGCGAATGGCTTTCGCCTACACAACCGTTCCCGGTCGTCACGCCACCACTTGCACCGAACCATTTGCAGCCTCAGGAGGCTTGGGGACTGACTCCCTGGGATCGTGGCAAGTGTCGCGAGCAGATCGCCGGATTGCGGCGTGACGGGATCTTTACGCCGCCCAGCTTGGAAGGCTCGCTGGTCTACCCCGGAATTATTGGCGGCACGAACTGGGGTGGAGTATCCTTCGATCGCTCGCGGGGCTTGATCGTCGTGAATCAGACCAACATGGCTTTCGTTGCACAACTGATTCCCCGAGACAAACTGAGTGGCTGGAAGACTCACGCCGGGGGCGGAGAGGACGGCTGGGAATACGCCCCGATGAGGGGGACGCCATATGTCATGCGGCGCAAACCGTTGCTTTCGCCGCTTGGCCTACCGTGTAACCCGCCGCCGTGGGGTACACTGGCCGCGGTCGATGCCAACACCGGCAAAATCCGGTGGCAGGTGCCGCTCGGGACAATTCGCGAGCTTGCACCAGTTCCGCTGCCGATTGGCTGGGGTACGCCTACCTTGGGTGGTTTATTGACGACGGCCACCGGGCTGACCTTCATCGGGGCAACACCAGATCGCACGTTCCGCGCATTCGACACGCAGACGGGGCGGGAGTTGTGGCACGCGAGTCTGCCTGCTTCCGCGATGGCAACGCCGATGACCTATCGTTCGCAAACAGGAGGGCGCCAATTCGTGGTGATCGCTGCGGGCGGGCACGGAAAAATCCATGGAGGCAAACTGGGGGATTATGTGATCGCGTACGCGTTGCCGTAAGAACGTCCGGCATGGCCTGACACTCACGGCTGACATCACCGTGTTGCTTATACATCAAGGCCTGGGAAACGGCATTATCGCCGAGTTGATTTTGGCACATGGCAACTTACCGGTTTCCCGACAAATCGGGAGTTGAGTCTCTGTTTCGTGAACAGGTGTATCATCACTATCAGCAGCAGAAGGTTACGATGCTCAAGTCGAATGTTTTTTGCGTATGTCTCGGTTCGATACTTCTGTTGTGTTTTCTGTGTAATCGGCCCTCAATTGCGGAGCAGACGCCGCACGCGGCAGGCTCACTACCCTCTCGAATCCATATCGGAGATGTACTTCAGGTTTCCGTGTACAAACATCCAGAACTCTCCAGAAGAATTGCCGTCGACGGCGATGCAAATCATGTTCTCGCGATAGACGGGGAGAAAAACCCAATGCCATCGGCAATAGATGGCGTGCTTCGCGAAATGGAAGTCGCAGGGCTGACCTTGGCGGATATGGCTACGGCGGTGCGTGAAAAGCTGAAGCCGATGATTGCTACGCCGCAGGTCACGATTACGGTAATTGAAACTATAATGAAACCCCTGCCGCCATCAGACAAAGCCTCACCTTAACTCCGAGACACACCGGCTCCTGTGCAGAAACAGTGCAGGGGTGTTGGTTGACACCTGTCCAACAACCTCGACAATTCTTCGTTGTGCTTGGACTGATAAGCACCCGTCCATTGCCCCGTACAAACGCTGCAACTTATCATCGTGTGTGGTAGCTTCGGAAGTCCGTTGCCGCCGTTCGACCGTTGGTCGTGTCATTGAGGCGGGTGCTTTTCCTTGTCCGGGTTCGGTGGTGGATTAGGCTTTTGCTCCTTCTGAGCTTTCGGAGGTTCAGCCTCCTTTGCAGGTTTCTCTGCCTTGGGTGGCTTAGCTTCCTTCGGAGGTTCAGCCTCCTTAGTAGGCTTCTCTTCCTTGGGAGTTGCGTTGTTCCCCGGCTTGTTCTCGGGTTCGGATGGAGCAGCCTTTGACTGCGAACTAGGCGCAACTCCCGCGCCGCTAGCTGGTTTGGCCCCAGGATCGTCAAATGCCCCCGGTTTCGGGGTTGCAGCAATCGGCGGCTGCCCGTGGTTTGCGGACGCCAATAGAGTGTGGTTGCTAGCTGCGCTCTGTTGCTGCTTCTGCTGCTCAGAAGTTGGTGGCCGGCGTTGTTGTTGTTGTGCTTGCTGTTCTTGAGGAGTAGGCCATGCGGTCGTGCCTCCAGGGCCGCCATTGTAGCTCACACGATTCACTGTCGTGGTGTTGTTAACCACCGTCGTGTTGTAAACGTTGTGAATATTGGTGACATTCACGCTGTTTACGGACTGATTGTAATAGAATCTCTGGCCTTGCCAATATCCTCCCTGATAACCAACTCCCGGGTACCCAAAGCCATAAACGACGCCACCGTAGAAGCCGACTGTTGGCCCCCAAAAACCAACTTGCCAAATGTAGCCGCCGCCATTCCACGCCCAGTAGCCTGGTGTCCACAGCAAATCTGGTTCAGGCGGCTGCACCCAGGTCCCTGGCACCCAATAATAGCCATCCGGACCGTACGCCCAGTAGCCAGGGGTCCAAATATATCCGTCCGCGGGACAAACCGGTTGTTCGTAGACCGGGAGAACCGGCGGAGCGACAGCAACGGACACGGAAACTTGTGCGCGTGAAGCGGCCGATGCAGCTAGTATCACAACCGGCAGCATGGCTGTGCGAATCGAGTTGATCAGACCCATAACACGTACCTCCTCACGACGAAGCGGCATCGAGACAGAAACTCTTTATCAATCTATCTGCCTCTTGAACCTGTGCGGCAGACAAGTGTTCCTTGGCATCGACGGCAGCGTGCTTACCCACATCGTATGCTTTGCCGACTTGATATTGCGCCGCCGCGTCACCAGATTGCGCCTTCGCCATCAGCACTTGAAACTCACTTTGATTCATCAGCTTTAAGCGCGCACAAACCGCCAAGTCATCCTGCTTGGAGTCAGGGTCTGGATTTTGTTGTTGTGCGGTTAGATATGTAGGAGCGAACGCCAACAGCACGAGGAGTAGGAAACGAGGCTTCATGCGAATCTCCTCGGCTTCAAATCCTACATCTGCTAGCCGCGTATATCTAGAGCAAGGTCTCGATTAACGAGCAAACCGCCCAGTTGATTTTGGCACCTGGGCAACTTACCGGTTTCCGGACTAATCGAGCCTTGACTGCTGAAATTGGAATTAAGCTTCCTCGATTTTTTCACCTGCAGCATAAAGACGAAACTCACGACGAGTGGGCACTGCCGCTGCTCCTATTGTTTCCATGACAACGTGTGGCTCTGGAAATCAAAAGCGATTTGCTTCAGGCCGAGTGCGGAAGGCCCGAGCAGTCCATCAAACTCAAGGGTCTCGTCTTCTTGGTCCTCCACGACGAAGGCGTTCTTTTGACCGAAATCGGTTTCTCCGAGTTTCGTTGTCCCTAATATCACGCGTTGGAGGCGAACCTCGCCTCCCAAGTTTGATGACATACGCTCCGCTAGGCTAATCAGTGGGAATCGATTGCGAATTCGACTCTGAAAAAGAATAAGGCCAGACGCTGCAGTGTCCAGCAGGAGACGAATGGGGACTCCATCCACTTCCATCGTCACAGTTAGCCAGGGCGGCGATATGCTTTGATATGGAGTCGAAGAACCGTAGACCGGCACTGTCCCGAAAGTGATCCGTCGTATCGTATAGTCGATGCTGAAGTTGCTCAGACTGAGCACATCCAGCCCAATGACGCCGTCGATGCGGATTCCAAGATCCTTCTGCAGAAAGCCCAGGTCTCGGATCAAAACCGGGAGAAACTCGACTCGCAGAGTACCTATTCGCACGCTCGGCAAAACCGCTTGTTCCGCATCGACGACGCGGTCGTGCACAGCAAGCGTTCCGGCTGCTCCCGCCATGTGCAGCTCTTGGGCTACCCGACGATCTATCACGCTAGGATGGGTACCGGTATCGATTATCAGATTCCGTCTCAGCTTGCCGCCCAGGGACCCTTGAACCACGACGAGGTAGTCACGAAAGGTCCGAAAGGAGAGCTCACACTGCCCGACGGGCGTCTCGTGCTTGTGTTCTCTTATGGGCTCTGCCCGGGTCTGGCTGTATCCTGACGCGGCAAGGGTTAATGCAAAGCTGAAAACCAAACTTCCCCTGGCGATTTGCCTTCTGGTTTGTGCCCTCATGTCCTCACTCCACGCAAACGAAGTGAGAGCGACCTTGGGCTAGGCGGACCAGTGCCTCAATACAAGGAGGATCAGAAGAAGATAGGAACCAGGTCAGAGGCTAACTTGTTCTAGCCAAAGACGCTGCAGACTCAGGTCACAAGCGAGAGACGACACTTGCTGAGTCGGGGACCCCGATGGTACAGTGCCCGTTAATTGAGTCTTCAAGTAATGGCGGAAGCAGTCGCGACATCCCGCGTCGTTAGGTTCGGGGTCTTTGAAGTCGACCTGGATAAGGGAGAGGTACGCAAGAGCGGGCTGAAACTGCGACTCCGGGGTCAGCCCTTTCAGGTGTTGTCGATCCTGCTGGAGCGTCCTGGCGAGGTAGTGACCCGGGAGGAATTTCAGCAGCGCCTGTGGACCAACGACGAGACGTTCGTCGACTTTGAACACGGACTCAACGCTGTCGTGAACCGACTTCGCGAGGTGCTGGGAGACTCACCGGAGAACCCACACTTTATCGAAACCGTTCCTCGCCGCGGTTACCGCTGGATGCTTCCTGTGCAAGGCAAGGAGGACCGGTCAATCCCCGCCTCGCCTCGCCACCGCTGGAGATGGTTGCCTTTGGCGGTTGCCCTGCTCTTAGGCATCGGGCTGAGTGCCGGCGTTCTGAGGTTCGTTCTTTCATCCCCAAAGTCTTCAGAACCGGCTTTGACGTCTGTGCCAGTGACTGCTCTTCCGGGCTATGAGTTTGAGCCAAACTTTTCGCCAGACGGTAACCAGGTGGCGTTTGCAAGGCTTGAGGAAAGCGAAAGCAAGTCACACATATACGTGAAGCTGATCGGCACGGACGGGCCGCCACTGCGGCTTACCAACGGTCCGGGCCGGGACTTCAA
>JBPYDQ010000417.1:0-5251 GCA_051986135.1 Terriglobales bacterium
CGCCGCGTGCGACATGAAAAAGCAGGATTTTCCAGTGGCTTTTCTCAACAATGCCACCAATTCCGGGTTGGGCGCGAACAGAACTTGCGGGATCTTGTAGAACCGGCCGGTGGCACGAAAACTCCCATGCTCAACCATATCGAGCAACCCGTCGCGCAAGCGTTCGGGGATGAACCGCAACAGCCTGCCGGCGCGGCTGCGTGCGTACTGGTGCAGATTGGTTTGCCAGGAAGCCGCCAGCGCGACTCCCAGGCGATGCGCTAGAAGGGCGCCCATTATGCCCAGCTCGCTCGGACCGGTGATGTGCACTACATCGGGATTGAAATCGAGCAGCAGGCGCTTCACCCGCCAATAATGCCGCAGGAACAGCAGGTCGTACTCATGATCCCGGTCCAAAGAAAAGCCAACCCGGCTACGACGGAGCTGTACGCGTAACACCGAGCCCTGCTGCGTAATCTGGTTGTGCGGACCCGCATGGACAATGAGAAAAGGCAGGCCACGCTGCCTGGCAAATGCTTCGAATCGCAGGCTGGTAATGGCCACGCCATCAATTTCGTGGTACGCATCGGGGAAGAAGGCCACCCTTGTTGCTCTGTTCACAACGGCGCCTCGTACTCCCGGTCCAGGGCCATACTCATCCTATCCTCGTCTCCAGACATTTCTCGGAGTACTCGACGCACCCCCGGCATTTTCAGCAGTCGGATGGCGGACAAAATCAACTTCAGAAAGCCGGGAGGAGCCTTCCAGAAGGACGAAAGAGGACGGTAGCTGTTAGTGCCGGGATCGTGATGGAAAACTCGATCGTCCCAGCGACGCGAGCCGGCCGGGTATTCGGGATACTCCCCGATGATGTCCAGCAGTTCGCGCGCAATGCGAATGGTTTGCGGTTCCGCATACTGTGGCATCATGAGCACATGGCTACGCCGCTCATGCCGAATCTCACGCACAAACTCGGCGAATGTCTGGCAGCGGGTGAGGTTGACGGCTCCACTCGGTTCCCGACCATGACGGTCGCCGCCTGAGATCAGCAGCTTCCGCCAGGAGCTGGCCAGCTGCAACACTTGGTTGTTTTCGTCCCAGCTACGGGTTGCATTCACCTCAAAAGCGTGCAGAAAGCCGGCGTTGCGCTGCAGGAAACTGCCGACAATCTGGCGGAATCGCCCTGCGCCCATGCTGTTTAAATCCCAACATGGATGATTGAAGACAATCAGCACTTCCGGATAATCGTCCAACATGGCCAGCAGGTCCGGCAGCTCCCGTTCACGCGGATTCTCCGTATACGCGGCCAGCTCCGCCATCATGGCTTCCGCCTGAACACTCGGTAGGTTGTGAACGCCCAAGTGCAAAACTGCGCCGTCGAAGGGAACGCTCCACTCCACCGACAGAGGAACGTGGCTGGTTTGCGGGACCACCCGCAACAGCATGGGCGCCTCGATCGTGTCATGATCCGTGAGCGATACCAGGGCCTGCACTCCCAACACGTTCTCGATCTGTTTGCTTTCACTCTCGAACGCGGGCCGAGGTGCCATTGGCGGAGTCCAATAAGCGCGGACGAAATCAACCGGAACGGCAGACCTCCGGCACTGCCGCTCGAGCGCCCAGCTCAGAATGGAAGATCGGCTGGCATATTTGGGAATAAAGCTCAGGCTTTCTTTGGAGCGATTAGTGTGGCCGTGCAATGAAACCGCCGACCGGTAGCAGTTGGCGACACTCGGGCACTTCCACAAACACGAGATCGTAGGTTGCGCCATCAGGCTGAGATTTTCTGTGCGATGATGAAGGCCGCGCCATTATAGCTGTCTCCTCTTTTTTATCCAAAATAAAAAAGCACCGACTGCCGTACGCAGGTACCGATAGAGACGTTCCTCACTGAAATACAGAGAGATCGTCTGATTTCCCTTGTTCGCGGGAATGCTGCATTTCTTCCCTCGATGGCATCTCCAACGGCTATCCGGGCTTGAGGACACTGTCGGGCGCAAGATCGTCCCGCACTCGAAAACATCCCCGCCCCCTGTTTGTTGCCAGCGTTCGATTAGGGCGGGCACTCCACTGGCAAATGGCTTCTTAATTGTGATGCGTTGTCGTGAAATTTCTTGTCCGGGGTGGCCCGTCTGATCCTCCACCGAGCCGCTCTCTACAGCGGATCGCACGTCGGGGACCGCCCGGTCCCTCCACCCCCCCGACATTACGATCTGGCGAAGCGGAGGTCACCAGACCTTCCCAAGTAAGCACCTCCACCGTAAAAAAGTCGGCACCGGCAGGTACGTCCATATGCGTTTGGATGAACTCCTCGCACGTAGTCGTGCGGCTCCTCTTCGGTGCTGGCGCGATGTCTTGGCGTGCAGGATGTTGTCGACCGTTTTGGTCCGAGACGTGATGGCCCAGATTGGCCAGCGCCCACAATACGGTCATATCCCCAACTTCGATTCTCGCGCGCAAAACGGACTTATAACGGACCCAGTCGGCAGATTTTAGGGAATGAGTTTTCACAGACTACCTTTGAAGCGGGCCTACCAGTTCCTCCACTTCCGGTGGAGACTCAAGACCACGGCATCCCAGTCGGGTCCCGGCAGCAAGCTGTGCGAAATTTTACGGTAAGAGTGGTCCTCTAAGTTAGAGGCGTTTAATAACTCTTGCTGAAATGATCTTTCTGCCTTAGCCACCACTACACTTCCCATGATGTGAATTCTCTTAATTGTTGCGACTGTGTAGCGTTATAAATCAATCACTTACGCGATGTTCCCGAACCATAATTCCTGCGACCGGCACCATAATTGTTGCGACTGGGCAAGCCTTTTGTTTTTATCCAGGCCGCTAGCTAAGGCAATCGATGCCGCAAGAAAGCCATTCCGGAAGGGGTGCGATGGGTTATTGTGCACACACTTTGCAGAATTTTACGCAACAAAACTATGCTGATCTTGCATCGAAGTAGCGATCGGCTTCATCGTGCACCGTCATGACGGCGTTAGGTCGGCGCGGCACAGCTCAAAGAGAGAGTGCGCTCTCTTGGCATTCGTGGATGCATGGCATCGGTGCGATGCTCTGCATTATTTTGGTGTTTGTCACCAGCTTCATCGCCCTGTCACACTTTCACCTGAACAATTCGTCCACGATTGACCATTCGTGCTCTCTCTGCGCCCTGGCTCATACGGAAATCGCTGCCCATAGCATTGAAGCACCAGTGGCGGTATTCGCCCATTCAACTCTCGCCGAGGTTTCAGCTGGCACAACGTATTCCTCTCTCCTGGTTTTTTCTAATTACATACGTCCTCCGCCGCAGCCGTGAATCGGTTTTAGCCAATTCAGGAGGGACCATGAAGCGCTCTCTAAGTTCGGCGCTGCGCGCGACCTGTCTCAGCATTTTCACAGCCGTCAGCGTATGCGCGTTCGCTCAGTCGGCTGGCAACTCGACTTCCGTTTCTGGCACTGTGCTTGACCCTACTGGCGCGGTCGTTCCGAACGTGCAGGTGGAGATTCGTAACCCGGTAAGCGGTTTTGAACGTACCACGACGACCAATTCGACCGGATACTTTTCTATTCCCAATGTTCCATTTAATCCTTATCACCTGAGGGTGCTCGGCCAGGGCTTCGCCCCTCACGCCGAGGACATTGATGTGCGCTCGGTGGTTCCCATAAACCTCAGCATCACTCTAAAACTCCAGAGCTCAGAGACCGTGACCGTCGAAGGCGGGGCAGAAGACTTATTGGAAAACGATCCGACTTTCCACACCGACGTGGACAGAAATTTGTTCGCCAAGGTGCCGCTCGAAAGCCAGTCCTCATCCCTTAGCTCACTGGTGACGTTGGCGACTCCCGGTATTGCGGCAGATTCCAACGGTCTTTTTCACGGGTTGGGGGATCACGCTCAAAACTCGTTCTCGCTCGACGGCCAGCCGATCACAGATCAGCAGAGCAAAGTTTTCTCCAACCAGATTCCGCTCGATGCCGTGCAGTCGATGGAGGTCATCGCCGGCGCGCCGCCGGCACAGTACGGCGACAAAACCAGTGTGGTGGTCAATGTAACTACGCGCTCTGGTCAGGGGATGACCCCACCTCACGGTAGCGTTGCTGTCTCGTACGGAACATTTGGGACTTCCAATATCGACCTCAATGTTGGATATGGCGGTAAGAATTGGGGCAATTTCATTTCAGCAAACGCCCTGAATAGCGGCCGCTTCCTCGACCCTCCCGAATTCATTGTGATGCACGCTAAAGGCAATGAGCAAAATATCTTCGATCGTGTCGATTATCACTTCCCTGGGTCCGACTCTGTTCACATTAATTTGGGGTTCACGCGCTCCTGGTTCCAGACTCCAAATTCATTTGACTCGGAACTTGCATTGCCGTGGAACGGCGGCACGGTCAACAATGGCGGGCGGGACACGTTTGGTAACCCAGTTGGCCCAGCCGATCAGCGGTCGCAAATCAAAACCTTTAACATCGCGCCCTCGTGGACACGATTGATCAGCAACACCACCGCGTTCACTTTCGGTGTTTATGTCCGCGGCGATCAGTATAACTATTACCCGAGTGCTAATCCTTTCGCCGACCTCGGCCCGGTCACTTTGCAGAGAGAAAGCGTCTCGCAATACCGCACGCTCACCAATGCCGGACTGCGCTCGGATGTTTCCTACGTAAAGGGCATTCACAACGTAAAGGCTGGAGCCACATACGAGCAGACATTTTTGAATGAAATGGACTCGCTTGGAATTGTCGATCCGACCCTGAACCCGCTGTGCTTGAACCCCGATGGGAGGGCCAACATTGACCCCACAATCACCCGGACCACCCAATGCGGCCAAGGCTCGAATCTGGGCGGCAGCGTCAATCCTGCTTTCAATCCGGTGCTGCAGCCATATGATTTGACGCGCGATGGCGGCCGTCGCTTTGACTTTAACGGGCACACAGACGTAAAAGAACTCGCCTTGTATGTACAAGACAACATCAGCAAAAACAATTGGACCTTCAACCTTGGCGCGCGTGGTGATTTCTACAACGGCCTGACGACCCACCAAGAGGCCCAGCCTCGGCTGGGAATTGCCTACAACGTCAAGCGGACGAATACGGTCCTTCGCGTCTCGTATGCGCGCACGCTGGAAACGCCTTTCAACGAGAATCTTGTCCTCTCAAGCATCGGCTGCGACAGTCCCGTGCTGAATCCGCTTCTTGGCTGTTTCGCTGCAAACTCGACGGCCCTCAGCCCCGGCTGGCGAAACGAATTCCATGCCGGCTTGCAACAGGCATTTGGGAA
>JBPYDQ010000418.1:0-3638 GCA_051986135.1 Terriglobales bacterium
TGGGATGCTCCGCCCAATCGGTGCCTCCCGACCGGGCCACCCAGATCGAGCGACATATTCGCGCCTACTATAGTTTGCCGGCCGACGTCCAGGTCACCCTCGGACCATTGAAGCCCAGCGAATTTCCCAACTTCGATTCGCTCACGGTCACGCTGGTCAATTCTGACCGCAAGCAGCAGGTTGATTTTCTTTTGTCCAAAGACGGGAAGCAGCTGATCCGCATTACCAAGCTGGACCTGAGCAAGGATCCCTATGCCGAAATAATGAACAAGATCAATACGTCTGGTCGGCCCACCCGGGGCAACAAGGACGCAAAGGTGGTGGCGGTCAACTATGACGATTTCGAGTGTCCCTACTGTTCCCGCATGCACCAGGCGTTGTTTCCGGAGATTTTCAAGGAGTACGGCGATAAGGTTCTTTTCGTATATAAGGATTTTCCGCTCCCGGAAATCCATCCTTGGGCGATCCATGCCGCCGTAAACGCCAGCTGTCTGGCCGCGCAGAACAACGACGCATTCTGGGATTACGCGGACTACCTGCATGCCAATCGCAAAGAGGTGGATGCGGCGCAAGGAGCCGATGGCCGGGCTCGACTGCTGGACAAGCTGGCCATGGACCAGGGCCAAAAACACAATCTCGATGCGGCTAAGCTTGAGTCGTGCGTCAAGGCGCAGAAGGAAGACGCGGTACGGGCTTCCATGAAGGAAGCCGATGGCTTGGGAGTTTCGGCGACCCCGACGATGTTCATCAACGGACAAAAAATCGATGGCGCCGTACCCTTGCCCGAATTACGGGCTGCGCTGGACAGGGCTTTAAAGGATGCGGGCGTGCCGGTCCCTCCGCCGCCAGCACCGTCGGCAGCGCCGCCATCGGCAAAACCCACAGGCAACTAGCTTCCGATGAGCTTCAAGCGCAGTGTATTGTTCTTCTTCCGTCGGTCGATCTGGAGGATTTTTTTGAACACCGGTTTGCCATTCAGGCACAATCTCTGGGCCAGCTCTGGTCTTGTACTTTGCCTCCTATTGCTGGCGGCGGGTTGTTCCTCCGGCCGGAGAGACGAGAATGTGCTGGCCACGGTCGACGGCCGCAAGATTCTCCGTGCAGAGGTGGATAAGTACTACAGCAACCAGACGGCCGGGTCCGATCAGCAGCCCAGCGGCGAGCAGGCAACCAGCCTTCGACTCAGCATTCTCTCCCAGATGATCGATGACGAGCTGCTCATGCGCCAGGCGGAAAAGCTCGGTTTGCTGGCCACCGATGACGAAGTGCAGCGCAAGTTGACCGAGCTGAAATCTCCTTACACCGAAGAGCAGTTCAATCAGCGATTGAAAGAAAAGAAAATTACCCTGGATGACTTCAAGCGTGACTTACGTCGGAGTATCACACGCGAGAAAGTCCTGAACAAGGAGATTACTGCCAAGATCAATATTTCCGATCGCGACATAAGCGATTACTACAACTCGCATCGCGCCGAATTCAACCTGATCGAACCCCAGTATCATTTGGCTCAGATTTTCGTCACGCCCACGCCGAATCCGCAGGTTCGCAACCTGCAGAACAGTAAGGCGCAGAACGACGCGGAGGCGAAGAAGAAAATCGAAATGATCGGGAACCGCCTGGATAGTGGCGACGACTTTGCCACGCTGGCGATGAATTATTCGGAAGACACTGAAACCTCAACCAATGGTGGCGATCTGGGGTTTACGCCGGAATCGGCTCTACGCAATACGGATCCGGCCACGCGGGAAACAGTGATGGTGCTGAAGCCCGGACAGTACAGTCCGGTGATCACGGTGGCCAACCCAGCCACCCGGCAGGTCTTTGGCTATCGAATTGTGAAGCTGGTATCGAAAGAGCCGGCGGGACAGCGGGCCCTGAACGATCCCCGGGTGCAGCAAGCCATTCGCGAGCAGTTGCGCGACCGGCGGGAACAATTGCTCAAGGCCGCTTACTACGAAGTCCTACGCGATCACGCCAAAATCGATAACTACCTCGCTCAGCAAGTTCTAGCTAGTACGGGCGTGGCCAAATAAATAGGCGGTTCTGGTAGTTCAGGATGCCAGTCCGGGACCCGAGCCGCAGACCCTGAGATCTGGTTCTTCCGCATCTGAGTTTGGTCCTATTCGAGTGCGGTGAATAGAGCCTGTTTCCAGCGCACCGTATCGATGGTCCAGCAAACCTTGGTTTTCGTGCCGTGGACAAGCGCCGGCGACCACACAGGCCGATTGCGCTCATCCCCCGATACGTTCAGGCGATCCACCACCGTCATGCCTCGCGTCAGTTCACCGTGCGTTTCGACATCAACGTAGTGTGTGCTCCACCGAGTTCCAATGCTCGGGTCAAGGGCAACGCTCATCGCAACCGGGTCAGGCAGCGAGATGCCGACTTCCCCGGTCTGTACTTGGTAGGCACGCTTGGCGTGACTGTTGCATTCGATGGCGAATTTGCCGAGCTTATTATGGAATCCTTCGATGTGAGCAATGTCGGTTTCATTCAGGACCGCGTCTCCGCGCGAGAGCTGCCAGCCAATCAGCTCGATGGGGAGGCCGCCCAGGAACACGATTCGGGCTGCTTCCGGATCAACCCAGATATTGTATTCCGCCGCTGGTGTCACGTTCCCTTCACAACAAGGAGCGCCACCCATCACCACACAGCGGCCCACTTTGTGGGCGATCTCCGGTTTTTTCGCCAAGGCAAGCGCCAAGTTGGTGAGCGGCGCCAGGGTCACGATTACGAGCCCGGGGTTCCGTTCCACGGTTTCGATAATGGCGTCGACGGCATGTAAGCGTCCGTATGATTGGCGAGGCGGCGAGTAGTGGTAGTCGCCCAGGCCGTCGCGACCGTGAAACCAAGTCGCGCTCTGATAGGCGCGCAGGAGCGGCTTCTCCGCACCTCTGTAGACGGGAACGGTTTTTTCACAGAGTTCAACCGTATGGAGCGCATTGCGAGTGGACTGGTCGACAGGAACATTTCCGGCAACCGTAGTGATCGCGACAACTCGGACATTGGGAGCGCGCAGTGCCATGATGATAGCCACAGCGTCGTCGGAAGCGGTATCGGTATCGATTAAGAGAGCGCGATTCACGCGCGTAGCATAACAAGACGTTCGATCTTGCGCCGGCTCGAGGGCATTGTCCTGAATGGGAAAGTAGACAATCTATTCCTCGGACGTGTTGGTGTTAGTCGGTCAGCGGGGGGAAGAAAGTCCGCGAAATAGGGCAGCCCTTCATCAGGGTTTTTGACGTTGCTTCGCTCGGCGTAGCCCGGCTTACTGCTCGGGGACAATCACCTGCTGGCCGCGTATCGACCCGCCGGCTACTCTCGATGGAGCGCGGGGCACGAATGCTCACGGGGTGCGAGACCGCCGGCGCGCTATCGTCCGCGTGGCCATCAATGTAGCCGCTACTCTAGTTTGCCAGAAGCACCACCGCCGCCGTTCTGGTTCTGAGTAACGGTGTCTGTTGCCATCCGCCTAGTCAGGCCCGGCGAGGTTATGTGGCACTCAGATCGTGACGAGTCGGGGACGCGCTTCTTGAAACTCGGTTCTGAGTGGCGGCACCTCTCGAACAATGGCTGAGAGCGAAGATGCTAGAACAGAAGAGCCAAGCACGCCGCTCGGGGGCAAATAACGGATACGC
>JBPYDQ010000419.1:0-3196 GCA_051986135.1 Terriglobales bacterium
ATGCGTGGACATCATGGTGCATTTCCGCTGGCCTATCTGTCACACGAGCTAGACCTGAGCGATACGCAGCAAAAGCAGATCAAATCCATTTGGGTGCAAGAACGAGCCACGGCAATACCCCTGGTACGGCAGTTACTGACGGAGTCCGCAAGCATGCCTTCAGCGCAAAGCTCTGCACCGCTCGACGAAAGCCAGGCGCGTGTTGTTGCGGAAAAAGAGGCGGTGACGCTCTCGCAATTGCTCATGGAACGAGAGCGGCTGATCTCAAGAATCTACACCGAGGTATTGACACCGGAGCAACGTGAGAAAGCCGATCAAATGCGCGATCGAATGCATGAACGAGCCGGGAAAGTTCTCGATCGGATCGAACACGCGACCGAGTAGCCGCGCAATGGGTGACTGCGCACAGCGCTCGTCGAGAAGCGGGACTACCCAATTTAAGAGATACGAATGGTACGAAAGGAGATGAAAATGCATACTCTCGCAAAACTTAATCTTACGACGCCGACGAAAGTGACGTTTTTCGGCCTAGTTGTGTGCACCGTTGCGATATGGATTCAATGGCTCTCTGGAGATCCTGCCTATCCGACATTTCCTCCCGGACCGGTGTTTTTTATTGCCGTAGCCTTGCTTGTCGCGCTGGGAAGCCGCTGGTGGTGGACGCCGCTGTTGGGTGCCCTTTTATCAGCGCTCGTCACGGTGGGGTGGTTCGAAACACTACCGGTTGAGATTCTCAGGCTAACGCACCCAGTAGCTGTGGGCAAATTCCCACTCGGGATATTCGTCGGCACACTGGCTCAGATTATTGCGCTGCTTGTGACAGATATCGCAGGCACTATGGCCGCCGCGCAAAACTATCGCCGATCGCAAGTCGCCTTCGATAAAGCAAAGACTCTTTGCAAGATCGTTGGCGCGCCATTCGTCGTGATCGGGTTAACATTGGCTGTACGAAGCGTCTCGGTGGATAAGTACCACAACCTCTTGCACCTCATCTGGGGTGTTACGGCCTTAACCATCGGGTTTCTTGGGTCCAGATTGATTGCCAGGAGTTTTCTCCTGGGTTCCGGTGCCTTCTTTTTATTGCTCGGAGGACTCGGAATGCTGATCGGAGACCCGGAGATGAACCGTGCTTGGCACATTGGCGGAATGCATCTGCAGACGAGCGATCACATTTTCCATATAGTGTTCGGCCCTGCTCTTCTCTCAGCTGCATACATCTCAGGCTGGAAACGCCTGGACAAGTCGAGCATGCAGAGCGTGCCCACCACGTGACACCAACGGAGTACTGAGGGTGGACTCGATTCGGAGCTGGCGGCCAACGTCCCATCAAATGATGGAGCTGGACCGGGCTCCGCGCGCCCGAATTGCAACGGACCCGTCCAGTATGTGCACCATGTCGTGGACGGCCAATACGAGTGGTTTTCGAACGCAAATAATACGTCTACGCCGGAGGCGGCAGGAACATTTGGTACTTGTCCCGCACAAGGGCCGGTGATCGGGCCGCACTATGTAGACCTGGATTTGAGTTTGCAGAAGAACTTTCCCATCAGCGAGTCGATGCGGCTCCAGTTCCGGGCCGATTTCCTGAACGCATTCAACCACCCCAACCTGGCTGCGCCGAACATGTACTACAGCCCCGGAGCCACTACCTTCGGTTCCCTAACAGGGAGTCAGGACTCAAGCAATCTCGAGTTTGCTCTCAAGTTTTATTTCTAAGCTGTGGGTGGCGAATTCCGAGGGCGCCGTGAATTCTTGAGCTTTTCCGTTTGATACCATCCTGAGAATGCACGACATTTTTGCTCTTTTTCTGCATCCCATCGCCATCCTTATCCGGCTTGGTCGGCCTGGCCTTGCAAGCGCGTCACTGAATAGCGGGTACTCAGCACACCTTCTCCAGAATCTCTTGCTCGGCTTCCTGTTGTGTCAGAAAATCCACAACCCTATACCAGAGCTGCGCAAGAGTGTCAGAAACCAGAAATTACAGGAAAGCGACACCGTCGGCTAAGGTTTACCCGGACCTTCGTATGGTGTCGATCAGACCCCAGTGACAATCATGCGCCGGACACGCAGAGAGTTAGAAGAAGTGCCGCCTGACACCTGGCATCCGAGCCCCGGCGGGGCCTCCATTATTCGACGCGCAGCGCCCTCACCGGATCGATGGAGGCAGCCCGCTGTGCCGGGATGATGCTTGCGAGGAAGGCGCAGATTCCAAGAGCCAGGACAGAAACAAAGAGCACCAGCGGGTCCCAGCCTTTGACCTGATAGAGCTGGTTAGCGATCAGGCGCGAGCAGCCGATGGAGATGGGAATGCCAATGGCGAGTCCGATGAGGATCTGCAGGAAGGCTCCGCGGAGGACCAGGCCGATGACGTTGCCGCGGTGTGCGCCGAGAGCCATGCGGACGCCGATTTCGCTGGTGCGGCGCTCGACGGCATAGGCGGTGACTCCGTAGAGACCGACGGCGGCGAGGACGAGGGCGAGGAAGCCGAAAAGGCCGGTGAGCTGGGCGATGGCGCGCTGTTGGTCGAGGTTGGAGTCGACCTGCTCTTGCAGGGGCTGGACACTAAGCAGAGTGATGTTGGGGTCGATATCACTGAGGATGGCACGAATCTGGGATTCGAGGCCTGCGATGCTGTTGGTCTGAAGTTCAAGGACAGCGCCTTCGATGAAGTGGGTGCCGTCATCGACGATCTGCATGATGGAATCGTCATAGTGCGTGCGCTGCGCGAGCGGCACGAAGAAGAGCGGGCGCGGAGGCTCGCGGTTGGCGAAATCCCAGTTGTAGCGGGCGTTGCCCACGACGCCCACAATTTCAAAGGTTGCGCTGTAGCGGGGCAGATCGAGGCCGAAGCGCTGGCCGATGGGATCTTCGCCGGGCTTAAAGAACCGATGGACGAAGGCTTCGTTGACGACGACTACACTGCGGGAGGAGGCTGTGTCCTGATCGGTGATGGAGCGGCCGCGTACGATGTTTTCGCCCATGGTTTCGAGATAGCCCGCGGCGACGTGGTCCCATGATGAGCCGATCTGCTCGTTCATGTTGGGCATTCCACGGCCTTCGCGGATGACGATCTCGCCCCAGTTATCCTGCAGCGGCGTGTACTGAGCAAGGGCGGCGCGCTTGACGCCGGGAATGTTAGCAAGCCGCTGCTGAAGGTCGCGGTACATGGCGTCGAGCTTGAGCTGCGGATAGGAAT
>JBPYDQ010000420.1:0-8700 GCA_051986135.1 Terriglobales bacterium
CTATGCTTTTGTCTCCGTGTGAAACATCCATCGGACACCGAATTTGTCGTTGAGCGCTCCATAGGTACCGAAGAATTGCTCTTTCAGAGGATCAGTCACTTCCGCTCCTTCGGATAGTCTTTCGAATCGAGCTCTCACCTCCTGAATTGTCCCACCGCTCAAGAAAAGACAAACCGTATTGCCGCGAATGGCAGTTCGATCAGGGCGCAGCCAGTCCGATGCCGAAATCTCCAGATTGCGGCTTCGGAGTCGTGCATTGAGAACTTTGTCCTGCTGGGCTGCTGGCATGTGATTCTTTGCTGGAGAATCCTTCACCTTGGTGAGAGCCAGTTCTCCACCAAAGCAGGACTTGTAAAACTCCATTGCCTGATGGCAGTTGCCATCAAATAGAAGGTAGGGTGTCAAGATCGTCGTCTCCTCAGCTTTCATTTTCTCGATCCGGGCATTGCGAGTGGAACGGGTAGGCAATGCCGTCAAAGTCGCGGTCGATAACGCCGATCGAACGAACTGGCGGCGAGAGTTTGGATTGGCTTGGGACATAGTTACTCCTCCCTGGGTTTCGACTGGCGAGACGCTCAAGATTGGCCATCTCGCCTTTCATAGGGTAGTCGGAGCCAGGGTATTCATTCTCGACATCGATTCGGAAAAAAATAAAGAAACAAATCAGGTCTCCACCTGTCGATTTTGGCCGTCGTGAACCGACATACGGTTGGGGAGTGAAAATGACGACGGACGAACTGGTAGTTGATGTTAGCCAAGACTGGGTGCTTGCCTGCGACGTCCAGCAGCGGTTTATGCAAGGTTTGGGTCGGACCGCCGACTTCCTGGACTCGAGCGCGTGCTGCCGCCAAGTTCGAGCCCTCGGCGGCGATTGTTACGATTTCATTAGGCTCACGAATAACCGCCTGGGGTTGGTTGTTGGAGACGCGTCCGGCAAGGGTCTCGCCGCAGCGCTGATGATCGCCAATGTCCAATCCTCACTTCGGACAGCAGCCTTGTTTACGGGAAGTGACTTGTCTCGCTTGCTCAAGGTAGTGAATCAGCAGGCATACACTTCGTCGCTCGCGGAGCGCTATGCGACTTTGTTCTATGGAGTTTTCGACGGACCGACGCGCACTCTGCGGTATGTGAATGCCGGACATAATCCACCGTTTGTTCTTCGACAAAACGGTTCACTCCATTGGCTCGAAACGGGGGGTGCGCCTGTCGGAATGTTCCCTGATTCGAGCTATCGGGAGAGTGTCGTACAGCTAAGCCCTGGCGATTTGGTCATAGCCTACACCGACGGAGTCATTGAGGTGGCAAACCCGGTCGGCGAGGAGTGGGGAGTTCAGGGTTTGTTGAAGGCTGCGGCCGCTGGGGTTTCAAAATGTGCGGAACAGCTCGTCCGCTCGATCTTCAAGTCTATGGATGATTTCTCCGGTGGACGCCAGACCGACGACACGACCGTGGTGGTTGCGCAGGTGGTTTGATCTTGGCAGCTTGTAAGTCGGTTGGTACGAGGGCGCCTAAAAGTTCAGGCACTCCTCCGGCATAGCGCTGAACAAATTGACGGGGCTCAGTCACGCTATGGTGGGGCGACACGGTTTCTTCACTTTATCGCGCCGTACTTCCTCAGTAGCTCCGTGGTCCTCTCGATCGGCAGTGCATCTGCCGTATGTCCGCGTCCTGTGATGGTGCTTGCTCGTAGCAGGGAGTTGTAGATCGCTTCCTCGGTGGCTTCGATGACTGCCAGGAACAAGGGCGACATCGCCTCGTTCGATAGCACCTCAATATGCCGAACCGAATCATCGTTTGCATGTATCCGCCCCTGGGGAGCTGTCGAGAACGCGATGGCATAGTCTCCACTGCCGTTCGAGCCCGAAGCGCCAGTGCGCCCCAACCCCAACATTGCGCGCGCTGCCATCCGCTTCAGGTTGCGCGTGTCTATGGGCGCGTCAGTAGCTATGACAATCATCACCGATCCTTTGCCGGGATCTGCCGGGTTGGCTCCTTTCGCGTAATCGCGAAAATCATAGCGGCCGAGTTCTTTGCCAACCGGGGTGCCTGCGATCGTGAGCACGCCTCCAAAATTGGTTTGAACAAGAACTCCAACGGTGTAGCTTCCCAGCTTTGGTGGCAGGCGGCGAGATGAGGTTCCGATTCCGCCTTTAAACCCGAAGGCCCTTGTTCCCGTGCCAGCTCCCACCGACCCTTCTTCCACCGGCCCACTTTTCGCGTTCTTAATTGCGGAGAAGACGTCCTCTCGCGTGATGTGCCGTCCCCGAATGTCGTTCAGGTAACCGTCGTTCGTTTCGCCGACTAGCGGGTTAATGGACTCGACATCTTCATTTCCGGGCAAGGCCAGCATGTAGTCGATTAGCGCATCGGCGACGCGCGGTACACTCAGTGTCGAAGTGAGGAGAACGGGAGTCTCGATCTCGCCGAGTTCATTGACCTGAGTAGAACCCACTAGCTTGCCGAAAGCGTTGCCAACAAACGCCGCGCCCGGCACCTTGTCGCGATAGAGGTTCCCGGAATGTGGGAGCACAGCGGTCACGCCCGTGCGGATGTCATCGCCGCGGATGATAGTTGTATGCCCGACTTCGACACCGGCAACGTCGGTGATGGCATCGAGTGGCCCGCTCGGGAAAATGCCGACTTTCAGCCCCAGGTCGGAGACGCGGGGGCGGGCATTGGAAGTTGCGCTTTGTGCGATAGCGGCGGAGGCCACCAGCAAGACCGCGGCGACAAGAGGTTTGTTGGACATCGCGCTGGTTTGTTTGAATTGTACGATGGAGGCCACCGTACCCGTCATTTCTTATCCGCTGGGAAACATGGGAAACCGGTCCGAATCCTTGAGACGCATGCATCGGGTTCGAATCTCGTGCTCAATCGAAGCGCCCACCCGTAAGGCCCTTTCTGCTTATGGGCGTCTTTGAAATCGGTACGCGGAGGTAGTCAAGGCAGGCGCAGAACGGCCAGCCGTGGCTGCCTGCCTGGGACCTTCGGAACACGCTCGAACCTGCGCTTGTCCACAACCTGGACAGCCGGCAATAGGTGAGCGTCGGGAACCGGCTCTCCCACCTGAGTCCGGACCGGCACGACGCCTGCCCAAACCGGGACCGGATAGTCATCTTCGAGATCAAGTGGTGGACCGGATCGGACTTTCGCCGAAACTTCATCGAGCGACAACGAGAGGACGCTGGTTTTCAACAACTCCGTTTCGTTCGGCGGCCGAACCTCTTCCCATCTCCCGGGCACCAGGTGGTTGGTCAGGCAACGAAGTGCCTCCACCTTTTCCTCGCGATCCGTGACAAGCCTGGCTTTTCCCAGGATCATGACAGATCGGTAGTTGATGGAATGACGAAACGCGGATCGGGCGAGCACAAACCCGTCAACCAGCGTCACGGTCGCACAAACGTCAATTTCTTCCGCCAACCAACCAACCGTTCGACTGGCTGCGGACCCGTGAACATAAATCTGGTTTCCCGATCGGCCATACGCGGTTGGAATCACGTAGGGCTGGCCGTCGATGGTAAACCCGAGATCGCAGAAATAGCCTTCGTCGAGGATCGAGTTGATCTGCCGAATGTCGTAGACGCCACGCTCGGGATGGCGTCGAACCTGAGTGCGTCGTGTTGGAGCTAGTGCCTGCATGACGGTTGCAAGTCTAGTATTTCTAGTGGCTGACTAAAAGAGCCACTTCTTGTATTATCGGGTGGTCCACTTTCCCATGTACTTCGCTACCGTTCTGGATCGCAAGCTCGAAACACCACTCCATCGCCAAGTGTACGAACAGTGGCGCCAAGCAATTCTTACCGGTCGTTTTCGGCCCGGAGAACGAGTGCCGTCGACACGCGAACTGGCTGCTTCGCTCTCAGTTTCGCGCGGCACAGTCTCGGAAGCATGGGACCAACTGATCGCGGAAGGATATCTGGAAAGCGCGCACGGCTCGGGAACCTTCGTGTGCCGCGAACTTCCAGATCGGCTGGTAGTCGCACACGGCACGAGCCGAACAAAGAAAGCGCCCGAGGTCAGGGTAAGACTCTCGCGCTACGGCGCTGGATTGACCGAAGACTGGCGGAGGGTCTCAAGGCCTGATGCAGTGATCCGCTTTTCGCCTGGTATTCCAGACCGGGATCGCTTTCCTTTTCCTCTTTGGCGGAGATTGATGGGCCGTCATTTGCGAAATATTACCCCCGCAGTCTTCAACTACGTGGAGCGCTCGGCTGGGGACGAGCGTCTTCGCTCAGAAATTGCCGCTTATGTGAGCCGGCTCAGAGCGGTACGCTGCTCGCCGGAGCAAATCATCATCGTGAACGGTTCACAGCAGGGCCTGGATCTGTGCGCCCGCCTGCTGATTGAACCGGGGAATGATGTCGGGTTCGAGAACCCCGGTTATCAGGGAGCGCGGCGGGTCTTCGCGGCCTATGGCGCCCGGCTCCGGCCTCTGGCAATCGACCAAAACGGAGTCATGCTCCGCAACGTTGGGAGAAAAGCGCGGCTCATCTACGTTACGCCTTCCCACCAATACCCAACCGGGGTTTCGATGTCATTGGCTCGGCGGCTGGAGTTGATCGAATGGGCCAAGAATTCTGAGGCCGTCATTGTTGAGGACGACTACTCGAGCGAATACCGTTACAGTGGGCCTCCCTTGCCGTCGCTGCAGGGATTGGCCACGAGTGCGACGGTGATCTATGTAGGTACCTTTTCAAAGGTGATGTTTCCTGGATTACGAATTGGCTATGTCATCTCGCCACCCTCGCTGGTTTCGTTTTTCAAACGCGCTAAATGGCTTGCCGACACGCAGACTCCCAGGCTCGAACAAGCCGCACTTGCAGACTTTCTTGCCGAGGGACATATCGAACGGCACATCCGCCGCATGAGGCGCCTCTACGGGTCGCGGCGCGAAGTGCTTGTTGATTCGTTGCGGAAGCATTTTGGCGATCGGGCCCGGATTACGGGGGATGCCGCGGGAATGCACGCGATGGTCCGGTTCGAAGACAACGGGATCATGCAGCGAGCCATCCGAAACCAAGTCGAATTGGTGAGCGGAGATGATTACTACCTGACTACGCCGCCGGGCAATGAGTTCCTTTTTGGGTTTTCAGCAATTCCCGAGCGTGCTATCCAGGAAGGAATAAGACGACTGGCTGGTTAGAAGCGGAGCTTCCGACGGCCAGAGATCATTGATTGTCGTTGACCCACAACCCGCCGAATCTTACCGTTCGGAGTCGATTGTATTACCTCCGCTGACTTTGTTCCGCAGAACGGGAAGACTGGGATTACCTCATCATCCTACTGAGCCAGAATCCGATCCAGATGGCGAATGTTTCAGGCCTCGAGACGCTGCCGACGGAACTCGCGAACGCGAGAGGAAAAGCATGATCGGCTCTCTCTAGAGAGCTCTAAACTATAAGTTGTCAGGACCGACGATGCGAATTCTTGACTGGGCGACGCGCAAGCCTGTGATGGCGCACGAGCGAGCGCGCCTATCGATCGGCCTCGAGTCGAAGAACATGGGAAACGAGAAGAAAATTCGTGCCTCAGCCTGACCATCCTGATATTGTTTTGTGTGCGATTGCACCAGGCGTTGAGAAAATGAGCATTCCTCAGAATTCCGTATGGAAAACACGACTGGTGGAGGGTGGGTTTCCAGATCGGTCCTTCGATATCGAATTTTGGCAGGAGCAGGGGGACGAAGCCATCTTTGCCGCCGCATGGGAAATGGTCGAACTAGCCGAGGAAGTCCGAAATGGCCGAAAACCCACACTACAGAGAACTGTTACAACTCTTAAACGAATTTGAGGTGCAGTATTTGATCGTGGGTGGCTTCGCGGTGATGAAGTACGGTGAGCCACGCTACACGAAAGATCTGGACGTGTGGGTAAACAATTCCGCGGAAAACTCCGCGCGGCTGGTAGCAGCCCTTAGGAAGTTCGGGGCTCCCCTCGATGACGACCGGATCACTCTAGAGACATTCGCCGACAAGCAGGTGGTTTATCAAATTGGAGTTGCTCCGGTGCGTATTGACATTCTGACAGGGATCACGGCAGTTGAATTCTCTGATGCTTGGCGCAAAAGAGTCGCGAGCACCTTCTTTGGGGTTCCGGTGCACTTCATTTCCCAGGACGACCTTGCGACTAACAAACGTGCTCTGGGCCGTAGCAGCGATCTAAAAGATTTGCAGCACAACCCCAAGGGTTGAGGAGAGTTGGTAATAGAGCCGCCTCTGTTCGGGGTCAGGCCGAACCACTTGGCATGTCGTGTTCAGCGGTTCCCTGATACGTAAACGTCATCGGCTTCGGTCCAGGAAGATACCATGTCTTCAGATCCGCGATCCGAAATCCTGCCGCCGTAATCAGGTCGTCCATTTTCCGATTGAGATGACACCCACCTGCGATCGACTTCCAAGCGGGGGTTAGCCGGTCCTGCCACCTGGCCACGCTGTGATCGGGCGCTCGACCATGTTCGACGAATAGAAGGCGTCCGTCAGGTTTGAGCACCCGCTTCATTTCCCGCAGGGCTTGCTCTGCATCCGGAATTGAGCACAGAGTCCAGGTGATGACGACGGTGTCGATGGCCCCATCCGCTAACGGCAGATGCTCTTCCGCTGACTGCAGCAGGAATTTCACCTTCATGGGGGCGATAGCCGCTCTTCTTTCCGCCATTTGCCGCAATTCTCGGGATGGCTCAACTCCGAAAACATGGGAGACCTTTCGCGAATAGAAGGGCAAATTCAACCCCGATCCAATGCCGACCTCGAGCACCTCCCCCCTGGCTTGTGGAATCGACTCAGCTCGCACGCGAGCGATTTCCTTTCTTCCCATGGAAAAGTCAATGATCCGCGGCAGAAGGTATTTGGAATAGAACCCCATAACCGGCTATACGCCATACAACAGCATACAACTAAGCCATAGAAAACATTGGGAATCCCATGCGGCTTCTTTGTTTCCTGTTTGTGTCAAACCGGAAGTCAATCGCTTACTTATTCGGTTGCTTTTTGACAGCGCAATCGCCGGGGTTAATTCCCGATCATGACCTTGCTTTCGCCATTTACCGCATGAAGTATCCGAGAGGATCGCTTCAGCGAGAAGTATCTGAGGCAGACCTCAAACGGGAAGCGAAACTATGCGAACCCCCTGAAATTCAAGACGAGCCACGAAAGGCAAGAAGAGCAGTGCCAGTTGCTGCTGTGAGCAATGCTACAATCGTCACGCCAAAGGGCCTGCTATGTGCCGCGTGCCGATGCTGTCCCTGCTGACTTCAATACTGCTAGCTATCAATTCCTCTGCCCAAGATGTCCGCATTCGACAGATAGCAGAGACGCTTCTTGAACGGGCAAACTCTCTCAGCACTCCGCATGAATTTCATCCTTACCAGCAAATAATTACCTTTCAGTCCATATCGCCGGATGGTGTGAAGCAAGGCCGCTTTACCAGCGTTGTTCAAGGGCCACGCTCCTACCGTGACGAATATCAATTTGGCGACTACCGTCTCCTGGTTGTTGTCAATGGTGATCTCATTGCCGATGTAGGCGACCGCGCTCGTGCCCCTTTGGAAGTGCGTCGAATGACACGCCTCAACCATCCTTATACGGCTCGTTTCGATGAGTCTGATGTAATCCGCTCGATCCGGGAGGCGCAGGTAGATGGACGCTCTTCAGAGTGCATTGAGTTTGACACGATCACAGGCCAGACGACTGCTGCAAACGAAATCTGTATCGACAAGGAATTGAAAATCCTTTCCCAGGCACAAGTAAACGGGGAGGTCATAGCCAACTCCGATTTCTTTGCTTACCGGGACACCTTTCTTCCCGCACGTATTGTTTATGAACAGAATCAGGTGCGAATGGAACTTGAGCAGTCGAAGGCGGAATTGCAAGGGCCATTCGATCCCGATTTTCTGACTCCTCCTCCGGATGCCCGTATTGCCCAGGTCTGCACGGTTTACCGCCGACCCTTCGGGAAGTTCATGCCACAACCGAAACCGGGAGATGGAAAGGGAAATTTTGACATAATTGTCCATGGCACGGTACACACTGACGGCAGCACTCGTGATGCAAGCATCGATTTTTCTAAACGTGAGGACTTGAACCAAGAGGCCATCGAACTTTTCAAGCACTGGAGATTCACTCCGGCCATGTGCGACGGTGCGGCAGTGGAGATTGCTGCTGATATCACTTTGCATTTTCAGAACCGATAAGCAGTGCACCGGATTTTCTTCAGAACGCGGGCGATAGGACAAGGTTGCGCTCTCGATCATCGCTTCCTCTGCCTGTCTTGTGTCGGCCGTGACGCGCCGGATCCCAGTTCCGGCGGTCACGCTCGCAGGCCAGAGTCGCATCACGAGCTCATTATTGTACGGGGAAAAGATCTACGCCTTCTTGAGCGCCTCCGGATTGCCTACTCTCCTGTGCCCGGCGAACGATCCGAGTCGCGCAACCGGGGAGATTCGGCTATCCTCCCCAACGTCAAGTTCACGCTATCGGAGTTAAGATATCCTGCATGTCCAGAACGATAAGGCACCGCGCGCTAATTACCTCTCCGCTGGCATGGCAAATGGCCGCGGCTCCGGTAGCTCCCCCTATGATCCCCGTGCTCGCCGAGCGCGGCGGTACTCAGCTTAAAACACCATGCGGTATGGTTCTAGTGGATACTCGCGAGCAAAATCCCTTTGATTTTTCCCGGTTCTCAAATTGGTTTACAGCAGTTAAGA
>JBPYDQ010000421.1:0-4510 GCA_051986135.1 Terriglobales bacterium
AATAGGCCCTTGTTAAACATTTTCAGCAGCCTGCTAGTTCGCTATTCTCTGAATTTCCGTGCTCTGATGCAAGCGTAATCGGATCCTTCACTGAAGCTGCCGGTCTTCTCGGGATGTTGCCGGAGCCATTGAGCAAAATCGGACACGAAGAGGATTCAGAGCTCGTAGTCATTTGCGGAAAGGTGTAAAGGTATTCCAACCGGGTTAGAGGTCTGGGTGGCCGCGTGAGTCATCCTGGGGGAATATGCGGAAAACGATAACTCTGTCTTTGGCCCTTCCTTTCTGTCTGGCGGCACTTCGCCTGGCGGGGCGGGCCTCGCAAATCCCAGAGCAGGATGCGCGCAACGCCGATATTCACGACGGGAGATCTGGTTAGTATCCGCAAGATCATGGACGGTGTGACCCGGGAGAATGTCCGCATCAAGCTGAACGGCCTGCCAGCTGACGCCGGGGACTTCCCGCGCCGCTTCCACCTGTTGAAGGATAATGCTGGCCGATGCCTACGCGATTGTCCGCGAGATCGCCAGTCCCGACATCGAGATGATGTTCGACTACAACAACGAATCGGAGGAAGCGGCGCGCCCCACGCGGCGCTGGTGGATCGCTAGTTCGAGTGGATGAGGCACGTGCACATCACCGAAAAGGGAGGGCCCTATCCAGGCGGGGCTCCTATGACTCCAAGCCGGTGCTGAACGTGCTGCGCCGGCGCGGTTATCGGGGCTGGCTCTCCATCGAGGTTTTCGATTTCAGCGCGGGCGCCGATACCATTGCTCAGGAGTCGCTCCGCTATATGCAATCGGAGATCGCCCGATTGGGCTGATGGCCAAACGGGTAATCCCCTTGTTTTTGGCGCTCCATTGAGGTATAGGTATCTGGCATCCCGAGGTTGGAATCCTGAAAGGGGGTTTATCATGACAGGAACCTTCCGTAACCTTTCCTTGTGCCTGGCGCTCGGGGCTGTCCGGGTCTGTCACGCCCAGGCTCTTTACGGTTCAGTCGTTGGCAACGTCAGAGATGCCTCTCAGGCTGTCATAGCGGGGGCCAATGTCACGCTGACCAATACGCAGACGCAACAGTCTCGCGAGGCCACAACCAACGGTGTCGGCGGCTACGATTTCGCAACAGTTCCGCCGGGTATCTACGATCTCAATGTTCGCAAAGCAGCGTTTGCCGCCTGGACCCAAACGGGAATCGCGGTGAACGCCAACGATACCGCGCGTGTGGATGTCACTTTGAGCCTCGGTGCGGTCACGGAATCGGTAACGGTGACCGGCTCGTCGGTCACGCTCCAGACGGACCGTGCCGAAGTGGCCAGCAACGTGGACAGTAACCAACTGGAGAACCTGCCCATGTCGATCGGGCGCAACTACCAGACGCTGTTTGTAACGCTGCCTGGTTTCTCGGGTGTGCAATCGAGTTACAACTCCACCCCCTCGAACCCGTCCAAGGCGCTGGTATTCAACGTCAACGGCGCCAGTTTCAACATCAACAACACCAAGATCGACGGTGCACAGTCCATCAATGTGTGGCTGCCGCATGAATCGGCCTATGTGCCCACGCTGGAAGCTGTCGAGACGGTGAATGTGGTCAGCGGCAGCTTCGATGCGGAGACCGGCCTGGCGGGCGGCGCCGCGATCTACGTTTCCACCAAAAGCGGCACCAACGAGATCCACGGCGCGGCCTTCGAGAACCACAACAACCAGCATCTCAATGCCCGGCCGTTTTTCCTGCCCTACAGCCAGTCGAAACCCAAGTTCGTGTACAACGATTTCGGCGGAACCGTAGGGGGCCCGATTAAGAAGGACAAGCTGTTCTACTTCGGCAGCTTTGAGCAAACCGATAACCGCGAGGCCGCCTTTCTGATCGGAACCGTGCCCACTGCCGCCATCAAGAGCGGCAACATGCAGGGATCCGGCAACCCCATCTACGATCCCATGACCGGAAATCCCGACGGCACGGGGCGCACTCCTTTCCCCGATCAGACCGTTCCGGCTGCCCGCATCGACCCCATCGCCGCCAAGCTGGCCGGTCTGACGCCGCTCCCCAACCTCGGTAGCAATCTGCTCCAGAACAACTATTTCGTGAACGGCAGCTACATCTTCGACCGCACCCGCGCCGATGCCAAGCTGAACTGGAACCCCACTTCGAAATTCACGACCTTCGTTCGCTTCGGCATGCTGCATTTCAACATGGAAAACCCTCCCGAGTTCGGCGACCTGGGCGGCACGAACATCTCCAGTTCCGGCGGCAACCCCGGACATGGCTGGGGAAACACCTATAGTCTCACCTTCGCCGGAACATATCTGATAAGCCCCAGGTTTATTCTCGACGCCTACGTTGGGTGGGCGCGCCTGGGCACCAATATCGAGATTCCAGGGTTGAATTCCCAGCAGGGCTTGGCGCTGGGAATCCCCGGCACCAATGGTTCTGCGCACTACCAGGGTGGCTACCCGCGGTTTGGCGTGAGCAATTACGACGACATCGGCACGCCAAGCGAATATCTTCCGTACTACCGCTCGGACCCCGCGACCAATTACGTGGTCAATCTGGACCGTGTGCAGGGAACGCATGACATTCGCTGGGGTCTGGACCTCTCCCAACTGGCCATGAACCACATCCAGGCGGAAGGGGGTACCGCCGCCGGCATGGGCGGATTCCTGTTCAACGGCGGGCCTACGGCATTGAGGGGTGGTCCCTCGCCCAACCAGTTCAACAGCTATGCCACGTTTCTCCTGGGGCTGGTCACTAACTCGGGTAAGAACACCATCTATGCGCCCAACGTGGGATGCCCGGAAAGTCTTTGTGGAGCAATTACCACGCGTGCCTGGCGGTACGGCTTATATATCCGCGACCGCTGGAACATCACGCCCGCGGTCACGCTGTCCTATGGCTTGCGCTGGGAGTATTACCCATTGCCGAGGCGCCTCGACCAGGGCATCGGCCTGTACAATGCCGATACCGACACTGTGAACATCTGCGGCTACGGACTGGTGCCGCAAGGCTGCAACATTCGCATGAGCGACAAAATGTTCGCGCCCCGCATCGGTCTGGCCTATCGGGTTTCCTCCAGCTTTGTAGTCCGGGCGGGTTATGGTATTACCAACGATCCTTACTCGCTCGACCGGCCTTTCAAGTACAACTATCCGACCCTGATCATCGCCACCTACGATCAGCCCAACTCCTGGGCGTACATCGGCACCCTGGAGCAGGGTATTCCGGCCGTCCAGCTTCCGAGTTTTGGAAACGGCATCCTTTCCCTGCCCGGCGCCTATTCGACCACGACCATCAGCCCCACGGCGTTCAACCGCGGCTATATCCAGTCCTGGAACGTCACCATCCAGAAGGAACTTCGTTACGGGTTTGTGGCCCAGGCTGGCTATGTGGCCACGCGCGCCACCGACATGGATACGACAGTAAACATCAATGCGGGGCAGTTTCCGGGCGCGGGTGCCGCGGGCCAGCCCCTAAACGTGCGCTACGGGCGGACTGCCACGATCAACATGTTCGAGCCGGTGGGAAGCAATCAATACGATTCCCTGCAAGCCCGCTTGGAGCGCCATTTTCTGAGGGCCTTCCAGTTCGCCGCAAATTACACCTGGTCAAAAGCCGTCGGGATGGCGGCCAACGATGACAGCGGCCTGCGTGAGCCGGCACCGGCCTATTGGGCTTTGAACCGTGCGGTGCAGAACTTCGACCGCACGCAGAACCTGCAGCTCCAGGGAATGTGGGAACTGCCCTTCGGCAAAGGGAGAGCCTACCTGAGCAGTGGCGGACCAGCCGCTGCGGTCCTGGGCGGCTGGCGCATCAATGGCATCGCGTCTTTTATGACCGGGCTGCCTTTTTTCGTCAGCGCTTCGGGGTCAGCGCTCAACATGCCCGGCGCGACGCAGCGGGCCAACCAGGTTAAGCCCAGCGTACTGATCCTGGGCAACATCGGCAGCACAGCATCATATTTTGATCCTCTGGCATTCACGCCCGTTACCACCGCCACATTCGGAAACGTCGGCTTCAACTCGCTGCGCGGCCCGGGCGTGGTGAATACGGATATGGCCATCTCGCGTGACTTCCAGATCAGGGAGCGGTTCAAAGCCCAGTTTCGCTTTGAATCGTTTAATTTCCTGAATACGCCCCACTTCGGGCTCCCCAGTACGAATGTCTCGAACCTGGTTTTGAACCAGGACGGAAGCATTAAGAACCTGGGCGGTTACAGCACCATCACTTCCACCCAGAACCTGGGGCGTGACTTCGACGAAAGGCGGATGCAGTTCGACCTAAGGATCAGTTTTTGAGGAAGTGTTATTTATGGCCCTTCGGTGCACCGAATTGCATGAAAATAATGGTCAGCACCCGGCGGCGAAAGGCCGGTGCAACACTGAAAGATCACACCGAGGGGATGTTTGGCCAAGGGACGCAGGAAGGACCAATAATTGGGCGCGAGATCTGCCGGTATACGGCGATCAATGTCGCCAGCTAGCGTGACCGAGATCGCCGCGCAAGCCCCTGCCCTTTA
>JBPYDQ010000422.1:0-2720 GCA_051986135.1 Terriglobales bacterium
CTGGTAGCGCTACCGGGAATCGAACCCGGGTTTGAAGATTGAGAATCTTCCGTCCTAACCCCTAGACGATAGCGCCAATGTAATTCATTATACACGAGTTATCAGTACGCCATGAATGCCACAGCAATGATCCAGACTACGGCGACCGTACGTCCAGTGAGCAATCCGAGCGCTCGGTTACCCCGCGCTCCCCCTCCGAGAGCTTTTCACCTCATCCACCTCCGCCAGAGAAAAATCACCTGTGGTCTTCAGCTGTGGTGTTTCCGTTTTCCACGTACTTAGAAGGTGCTAAGGCAGTCCTCGGTGGCTTGCAAGGCGTTGTAAATACTCAAAAGTGGCGTTCTGAAAACGCTGGCGTCGGCGGCTCAAACTCCGTCCCTGGCCACCATGTTTTCACCAAGTTAGCTCGTCGTCCTACCTGACTTTGCCTCCAATTGGCTCCAAGATGAATTGCAACTAATTCAACATCCGCGATTTCTGCGGCAGCGAAGTACTGCCTGTACTCGCCGGGACAATCGGCTTGGACGTGCGCCCTCGACCATCGCCGACATCTTCGCCAAAGCGCCGCTGCGATTCGGGCACGAACTGCGCGTATATGTCCATCGTGGTCGAAATGCGAGAGTGCCGCGGCTAGTGCCACCGTATTAATCCTTACAGGGTCAGTTACTGCCATTACCGCGTTACGGTTGTTCGAACCCGCGGAATGCCTAGCAGCCCGGGGTGTAAGTCCGGATGCGTAAGCAAAAGAGTTTGAAGGATCCACAGGTAGGATTCGTAGAATGCGGGTATGGCGATGGGGACGCGCAAGCAGCGGGAAAAGCAAGAAGATATTTGGATCGCTCATGCGGAGCTGCCTTCGGCTCCAGGACATCCGTTCTATCGGCGGCTCAATGAACTGCTGGAGGCGGAGAAGTTCGATGAGTTTGTGGAGGGACGGTGTGCGAAGTTCTATGCGGCAAAGTATGGCCGGCCGTCGCTGACCCCGGGGATCTACTTTCGGTCGCTGCTGCTGGGCTACTTTGAGGGCATCGACAGTGAACGCGGGATTGCCTGGCAATTAGCGGATTCGCTGGGGTTGCGGCGCTTCGTGGGGATTGGGTTGGATGAGGACACGCCGGATCACACGACGATTTCGCGCACCCGCCGTTTGATCGACGTGGAAACGCATCGCGAAGTGTTCGGGTGGGTGCTGGGGGTGCTGGCCGATCGTGGGTTGGTGAAGGGGAAGCGGATCGCGATCGATGCCACGACGTTGGAGGCGAACGCGGCGATGCGCTCGATAGTGCGCCGCGACACGGGGGAAAGTTATGAGGAGTTTCTGCGTGGTCTGGCGAAGGCCTCGGGCATAGAGACGCCGAGCCGGGAAGACTTGGCACGGTTGGATCGCAAGCGGAAGAAGCGGATGTCGAATAAGGAGTGGGAGAGCCCGGCGGACGGGGATGCGCGGATTACGAAGATGAAGGACGGGCGGACGCACTTGGCGCACAAGGCCGAGCACGCGGTCGATCTGGATACGGGCGCGGTGGTGGCGGTGACGCTGCATGGAGCCGACCTGGGCGACACCGTGACGCTGGATGCGACGCTGAGCGAGGCGGGGATGGCGGTGGCGGAGTTAGTCAGCCGCGAGGTGGAGCAGCGACCCGAGGATACGCCCAAGGTCAACGTCGAGGGAGTCGAAGAGGTGGTAGCAGACAAGGGTTACCACAGTGGCGCGGTCATGGAGCGGGTGAAGAGTTACGAAGTGCGTACCTACATTCCGGAAAAGAAACAAGCGGGGCAGCGCCACTGGGAGGGCAAAACCGAGGAGCAACAGGCGGTGTACCAGAATCGGCGGCGCGTGCGTGGCGACTACGGCAAAAGCTTACTGCGGCGGCGAGGCGAACTGGTGGAACGCAGCTTTGCACACTGTTACGAGACGGGCGGCATGAGGCGCACGCATCTACGCGGACACTCGAACATTCTGAAGCGGCAACTGGTCCATGTGGGGGCGTTCAACTTGAGCCTGATCTTGCGCAAAGTGCTGGGTGCGGGCACGCCGCGGCAGTGGAAGGACCTGGAGGGAACGCCTTTTTTGCTGTTTATTTGCTACTTACTCGTCAGAAAAATCGAAATCGGCTCACAAGAAGCCGAATCTCAATATCTTGTACGAAATCGGTCACAGAATCACGAAGCTCGACTCGCAGCTCGGCGCGGCTGGTCGTGCCGAAAATTAGCTACTTGCGCCCCGGGCTGCTAGTCCTCGTTCGCGCGAGATGGGGTCAATCAGATTGAATGTGGCAGAAATGGCGGCAATGCGAACGCCTGAATTGGCTGCAGCATGCTTGACTGCACTGCGTGTTTCCACGGTCAGCTTATGCGGCAGACTCGACAAACCAGGCACACAAGCCCAGTTCCACTGCGTGCAGCTGAGGCCGTGCTGCGCAATCGCTTCGAACACGCCATCAACGCTCGGCCTCCGGAAAGTCTTTGCGAAGATGCCCAGCTCCAGGACATCGTCAGGCTGAAGAAACGACGTTTGGGTCTCCATGGTCTCGTCCCTAGTTGACTGCGGCAAGCCTGCGACCGCGCACATATGGGCTAGCAACGTCCCCACCCACTGACTCAAGATCAATCCATTGCCCGCCGTGCAAGGAACTGTAGGATGCTGCCACCATGGCCTTGACGCAGGCAATCCCGTCTTCCAGGCTGGCGTTAATCTGCGGCTCGCCCGTCACGATCGA
>JBPYDQ010000423.1:0-5562 GCA_051986135.1 Terriglobales bacterium
CGCTGCGGCGACCGGCCCGGTGCCCGCCTTCCACCCACCGAATTTCCCTTTCAGCAAGCCAAGCATCTCTTTCGTCTGGAAGTCCCCCACCGCCACCAGCACCGCCTGGTCCGGACGGAACCTTGCCCCATACACTTTCCGCAAGTCCCCCGGAGTCGTCGCCTCGATCGACTGTTGCGTCGGCGAAGTCACCGCGTACGTGTTGTCCCCGAACAGCACCTTGGCCATCGCTCTTCCTGCCAGAAACGACGGCGTGGATTCTTCCTCTCGCAAGGTATCCGACAGGTTCCTCTTCGCCAGGCTCACTTCCGCGTCCGGGAACGTCGCATTCTGCAGCACGTCCGCTAGCACCATCAGCGCTGGGTCTACTTTGGACGACAGCAGCGACGTCGAGACCGTCATCGAATCCTTTCCCTCGTCCACAGACAGGTCGCCCCCGGCAGCCTGCAGCTGCTCTGCGATCTCTCGCGCCGTCCGCGACTTCGTCCCCTGGTCGATCGTCTTCGACTACAGCTCGGAAATTCCCGGTAGGTCCTTCGGATCTGCCGCCAGCCCTCCGCGCACCGCCACCGCAATCGCAATTTTCGGCAAACCGGGTGTCGACACCAGCCATACCGTCAGCCCGTTCTCCAGTTTTGCCGTTTCCACCTTCGGCGATTTCAGCGGCACTTCCGGTCCGTACGCCGGCAATTCCTTCGGCAGCGGCTGCTCTTTCTGTGCGCAAACCCCTGCCGAAAACATGCAAACAAATCCTAACGCGACCCAGCTCCTCATTGTCCGCCTCCTTGTTTGCCGCTCGCTTCCGGCGCCCGGTTAATGATCGTCCGATTCGTTTTCACGAGATACTTCGCCGCAAACTTCTGCACTTCCGCCGGCGTCACTTTCGCAAGGTCTTCCGGAATCTGATATACGCGCTGGTAACTGCCGTCGAACAGCGTCGCGTGCGACAACGCGGACGCGCGGTTGATCGGTATCTCCAGCTGGTCGTACCAGTCCGACCTCATCTTCGCCACGATGCGGCTCAATTCCTCCTGGCTCGGACCCTTCTCTGCCAGTTCCTTGACCGTCGCGTCGTACGCCGCTATCACCTGCTCTTCCTTCGCGTTCGGTGGGTACACGATGAACGTCGTCATCAGCGTCGGCCCGTTATATTCATATGGCGTGCCCAGCGGCCAGTTCACCCCGCCATCCACCGACAGCGCCACCTGCTTCTCTTTCACCAGCGCCTGGTACAGCCGCGACGCTTGCCCGTTGTGCAGGATTTCTCCCGCCACCGCCGCCGGCAGTGCATCGGCCGAATTCCGCTCTGGCATCCGGTACCCGATCGCCAGCGCCGGGACATTCGCGAGTTTGTCGGTCTGTTCCGCGTGCCGTTCCGCCGTTTGCGGCTTTTCCTCCAGGTTCGGCTTCGCCGGCACGTTCCGCGCCGGAATCCCCCCAAAATATTTCTCCACCTTGCCGAACACCTCTTCCGCCTTTACATCCCCGACAATCGCCAGCACCGCATTATTCGGCGCGTAGTAGTGCTCGTAAAACTCTTTCACATCTTCGATCTTCGCCGCGTCCAGGTCTTTGAAATCTCCATAAAAGTTGTGCGCGTTCGGATATGTGTCGAACGCCTTCCCCGGCAGATCGATTCCAAAAAAAAGTCCGTACGGCTGGTTCAGCACGTTCACCCGTACCTCTTCTTCCACAACCTTTCGCTGGTTTTCCAGATTCTTTGCCGAAAAATCCAGCGTCTTCATCCGGTCCTCCTCAATCCACAACAACTGGTCCAGCGCGGACACCGGCGCCGTCTCGATGTACTCAGTGAAGTCATACCTCGTATCGCCGTTGTTGCGTCCCCCGCCTCCCTCGATCACTCGGTCGAGCACTCCCTTCGGGGCGTTCGGCGTCCCCTCGAACATCATGTGTTCGAACAGGTGTGCAAACCCCGTCCGCCCCTCCGGCTCCAGCCGGAACCCGATCCCGTACGACACGCAGATCCCAATCGTTGGGGCCGAGTGGTCCTCCGACACCACCACCACCAACCCGTTCCCCAGCTTCTTCATCGCTGTCGGCGCCGACCACTGCTGCCCCCCCGCAGCATTCCCAAACAGCAAACAAGCGCACAAAAGACCAACACGCAATCCTTGTCTCATCAAACTCCACCCCTCAATATCACTCCCTGAATTACCACGGAAAGACGCCCCAGGATGCTAACAAACCCTTTGACGTTACAACAAACCCATCCGCTTCAAGCTCCGGGCATGCCAGAACCCATGTGCCGGAGCACTATAAGAAGTTGCTGCGGCAGCGTGAGTGGCGCCTGGAATGGGCCGATAAGGTTGGAATGGGATTCGAGTTCCAATTGGCTCTTCTCAAAAGGCCCGATGCTGCTGCGGGTGGTTAGGAGGACCTCGGCTGGCGCAACCGTCGCAACCTGGCCTGGTTGACACTCGCCTTACCGGATGTATGATACGCACCTCCACGAGGGCGGAGCATCGCGTTTTCCTTAGGTCACTTTGTACCCGGTAACAACTCGGCCGTGCGCGGCTCCGCTCTCATTTATCAGCTCGAATGCCAGTTTTGGTGTGAGTCTCAACCGCACGGCGTTGATTGATACGCGGCAGGTTGTGGAGTGAGACTGGTCGAAAACAACATAGCAATTTCCCTAGGACGACCTCCTGGTGGGTTTAATACGTTCCTGACAGACGAGCCCTTCAAAAATAGGCTGGTAACGCTCGAGGCGGCTTCCACTCTTTAGCCGATGACACGCGCGTTAGACTATACTAGCTTTCTCCCAGCGGACGGGGCACAGTGTTGTACCCCTCATCAATTCCTGACAGGTTTGTGGCTCAGAGGCTACGTCACAAGTTTATTGGGGACGCCACAAAGGAGACATCCGATGACTAGACACCTAGTAATAATTATGGCCTCTTTTTTGCCAGCACAACTTCTGGCCCAATCCCCCCAGTCCCCGCCAACAGCAGCTCCCGCGGCACAACAAGCTGGCGCCGCATCGTCCCCGGCCAAAAGGATTGGGATGTTCGCATACCCGAAGAACGAGCAGAGTGCGGATCAACAGCTCAAGGATGAAAACGAGTGCTTTGCTTCAGCAAAACAACAATCGGGAATCGACCCCCAGGCTCCACCTCCAGCAACCAAGACCGAGGAACAGAAGAAAGCAGAACAACAGGCAGCCGCGGATAACGCCAAGCAGGCGAAAGGAGGTCGTGTAAAGGGTGCGGCCGGAGGCGCTGCTGGAGGCGCCGCGGTAGGAGCGATTGCTGACGACGACGCAGGCACAGGAGCGGCTGCAGGAGCAACTGCTGGAGCTATGGTCGGTGGAGCAAAGCAAAGACGAGCCAACAAAGCAGCCAAACAGCAGGCAGCGCAGGCCACCGCACAACAACAGCAGCAGGAAGAAGCACAAGCAAAGGCCACGTACCAGCAGGGTATCGATACCTTTAAACGAGCATTCTCTGCTTGCATGGACGCTCGCGGATACTCCATTAAGTGACGATCTTGGTCCAGGCCCTGACGAATGGCGAAAAACGGCGGTCAGGATGTGACCATTCGAGGGAAATTCACTTCGACGCCAGCCTCCCCAGTCTCACTAGAGCTACTTCACTAGACAACCTGCCAGGTATCAATCGACGCCGTGAGGTCGAGGCCGACAACATCCACCTGTAGTTTGATTCCATCGACGTGCTGGATCACGGCGCGAACGACGGCATCCTCGATTTTGCCGTGATGGAGGTTTATGCGGATTTTGTCACCGACTTTGAACTGTCGCGACTTATCGGGCCCTATCGCTTTTTTGGGACCTATTTGTCTGTCCCGTTTTCTTTTTCGAGAGGCTCTTTTCAAACGTCACGGGGTGTTTCGGTTCATATAGTCCGATGGCACCCCCGCCCGGAAGCGATATTGTCGTGCGAGCCCCCCACCGCTCCTCGCAAATCTTGCCCACTTGCACACCCTTCTTTTGCAGGGCCGCCATCTGCACTTTTAAGTCGTCACACGTGAAAAACATTTCGTGTTTGTTGTTTTGATCGTGCGGGTGAAACGCCACTTCAGCGGCGGGCAGCGCGAAAATTAACCAGCTGTGTCCCGCGTCCACCGAACGAAAACCCAATATGTCCCTGAAAAATGCACGGTCCGCTTCAGCATCCTTTGAATAAACGACTACGTGTGCGCCAGTCAGCAAAAAGCACCTCCGCCGTAGGAATATACGCCCTGTTTGCGAGACTTGGTACTAACAGGAAGATGTCCGATAATCCTGCCCGGCGCCACACTAATCCAGCTCGACATAAGAATCTTGAGTCTACGCCGCCACCGCATAGCGATGGTGCGGCCCGCCGAGTCTCGGAAAGGATTGATTCTCGGACCGCGTTTCGCCGTGCATCGCTGGGGCTGTTGAATGCACTCGTGCCCTGTCTGATCGGGAAGCATTGTGACGATCATCACATGTACTAGGAAGCCTCAAAGAACGGTGTTTTTGCCAGTTTCAAGGCAGCCCGATAGCGGGTGATACTCGCCGCCAGTTCTGACATGACAGGTCCTGTTTAATTTCGCAATGTCGGGCGTTCTGCGCGGCGAAAGTTTTCTGGCTTCTTATCTGCCGGCAGAGAAGTCGGAATGTCAGAATTCTTGGTGCGGAGAATTTCTGACAGCCCGAAGCTGCTCGGCAATGCAGATCTGTCGAAACCGTCCTTTGTAAGAAACAGCCTCTTCGGGATTGCGCACAAGCCACACGTTGTATTTTTCCGCCGACATTTTTGATATGCGGTGCCGACCATCTTTGCGAAGCATCATCGCTGATGCGGCGGGTTCTGGTTGCGTTCGCCAAAATCAACGTATTCCGCTGATCTACTACCAGAGAGGAAAGACACACGCATGAATGCCGCTGAGTTTTCACTACGGTCTTCGATTGCGCTTACAATAAGGAGGCATTGGTACGAAAATAGCAATGGAAAGCGGACGTTTGTACGCGGCTGCGTTGCTTGATGGTGCGCAAGTTCACATGGACAAATGCATACGTCCTAATTGGGCGACAGGTTAACCAAGAACGGAAATGGCTTGGACACCGACCTTGAAGTGTCGATTCGTCGGGCTTCTTTGGGGCTGGCACGGGAACAATGTACCCTTGCCAAGGAGCCCACTGCAACATGGTCGTCTCGGTCCGATTCAGTTTTGCCCAATAATGGGAGCAGCTATCTAGAATTATCTAGAATTACCCAGGTGAACGAGGCATTCGAGGCGGGGCAGGTGAGGGTTGAGTCGTAATGCCTGCGGTAGTTGCCTGACCAGCGAAAAAACGTTTGTCACATTCCTCGCAGCGATAGGGTCGCAAACGAAGAAACGAGAGAATGGCGCGCTCAAAGAGGCCCTTCCTGTGCGAACGCCGCACGTTTGTGCCGCCACATCTGGGACAAAGCCATTGGTGCTGCATTCGACAACTCTTCGAGTACGTATCCCATGTTGCGAGCTGGGACACCCCGCGGCGGGGACAACGGTCCCGCGAGGGGCCGGGTCTGCGAGCTACCCAGCCCGCACGGCGTATCATCGCCTCAAAACTGA
>JBPYDQ010000424.1:0-7647 GCA_051986135.1 Terriglobales bacterium
GGCCTGGAGAGAGGCGCGTTCGAGTGGGCCGAGGTGGCCTCCCCCGCAACGATCAAGGAGATTGTGTCAGAGTACGATCGCCAGCACGATGAGCTGACCAAGAGGCTGCACGCCGTGCCCGGCCCGCGATGGGAAGAAAAGATGCCGTTCTTATACGACGGCAAAGAGGTCATGAAGGAAACAGGCTACGACATGGCGTGGGGATTTCTGCTCGATCAGATTCACCATCGCGGCCAGCTATCGACCTACCTGCGGCCCATGGGCGCCAAAGTACCGGCCATCTACGGACCCAGCGCCGACGAGTCGATGTGATAAGCGGAAATTAGTTTAGAGGGGAGTCTGCTTTCGCTCAAAAGCTAACCCAATGAACTGAAACGTTCCGTTCGTGCCCACCGGTTCAACCACGCTCAGAGGAGTGATACTCCTGTTGAGACAAGGCTGTGCATCATACGATGCGTCGATGGAATATCATCCCTGCCGCTCCATGAGCCGTGCCTTGTTCGCCGCGAGCTTCGAAGTTCGCAAGCGAACGGTAGCCTAATGCTGAATGCAAGCGGCACCGGTTGTTGTGTCGTTCGATGAATTCTTTGGCCGCTTCTGCAGGTTCGCGAAATCATGCGTGGAGGCCAGCCACGATGAAACGGGTCGTCAGGTTCTCTCCTACGGTTCTCCTAATCGGTGCTCTTCTCGCCGTGAGTCCGGAGGCGGAACAAGACATGCACAAAACTGCCTGCTCTCTAGTCGAGCAGGCGCTAAGAGATTATCGGCAAGTGAAGAGGGCTACCACACGCGGGGAGGTGGTGAAATACTTCGTTCCTGACGGAGGCCTGCAGTTTCCAGCCAAGACTCGGTACGTCTACCCCAGGTGTGAATACCTGCATGTCGATGTTGAGTTCGAACTCGTCAAGCCTTCGGAGATCGCCTCACTTTCCGAGGACAAGGTCATAGGCGTGTCAAAGCTATGCGTGGAATACCCAGCGCAAGACTGACTCATAGGCACCAACCACGCCGGTGGCGCGTAGGTCTTAACCGAACCATGGAGTGACAAACAAACGATGCACTCAGCCGCGCCCGTTGATGGGTCTCAGCATGAAATGCCTTTCGTCATGTTCATCTCGAAATTGCTCGGCCAGCTCACAAGCGTATGCCCACATAGTTTTCCACTCAGGACTGGCCGTGCTCGCGGAGTTAGCGATGGCGAGCGTTAGAAGTTTGGCGAGGTTCAACATGTCCGGTTGATTACGACACGCCCACGCCAAGCAAGCGGCAAGCAATTCACGTTCGTCTTGTTTGTTCATGGGACTCTCCCGTCAACGGCTTGCATGTGCACGTTGCCCCAGCTTGTTTGCAAGGCCTGCCGTTGAACTCCACGCTGACCTTACCAGCCTGACGGCACACTGGCCACAGCATCGCCGTCGAAGCGCGCCCAATTGCGCACGAGTACGAAAGTACCATTTCCTGTTAACCATATGTGTAACACCCCCGGGGATAAGATGCTTTGCGGGTGCGACGGGGGTGTGCTGCCCCGACGCCGTGCTTCCAGTGCGTCCCTGAGCCTCGAGTTCTTCAAGAGGATGAAGCCAGGCGCTGGATCCGCTAAGGATCCTACCGGTGTCGGTAGCCATCCGCCACACGGTATTCCGTCGCGCGAGCTCTAAGGCGCAGAATTGGCACGCTGGCACGGTTGTTCGCGAACTGCTGACATGCAATCGGAGCCGGGACTCCTCGGAGGAGGTGGAAAGCCAACAGCAGCATCGCGCCGCAACCTGTTCGCTGACACTGGACTAATCTTGTCGGAACGGCGCAGAATTTCTTTCAGAAGCCGCGCCTCCTGTTCGTGAGTTGGGAGCTGCTGCATACACAACCGCGTTGCCAGCGCAGCAAATTTAGTTTCATCCCATTCCTTCATGTAGAGCTTGAATTCGAGCTTCTTTTCGTCCACCGTGTAGTGCTCCTGCGTTTCTCCAACAACCAACACTAGTGAAAACCTCAGAGCCGATGGATCGCTTACGTGGAACTCTTGCGCGACAACCCGGCAGGCAGTGCTCAGCAAAACGTTGGCTTTTTCCTGAGGTACTTCCAGTTGCTTAGGATTAACGATGGTGAGTTGAGCCACGCACGCAGAGGCTGCGACCAGCAAAGAGGGAAGCAGATAGCAGGCTCGTAAACATGCGACGAAGCTGGTCTTGTCGGAACGACGCGCACAGAAGGGCCAAGCAATCCCAGTAAACAAAGCACCGGCAATCAGAACCAACAGGCCACAGAGTAGTGCAGCCACAACGATCAGAAAGGCTTCTGGTAGCGCGGTTAGCAGAGCTACAGGAGTGCGGTCGGGAGCCACATATACTTTCGCTGGGAAAGCTATGCAGCTCCCGATCAACTGAATCGACGTCGCAACCCGCATCGGCTGTGTAGCGCCCAAGGCGTCCATTGTCGTCCGCATGGGCGTCTCCCTTCGCATTCTGCATTCATTCATGTCTTCGGCCCCTCGCCACGGCGAGAATCGCCTTCGCCAGAATCAGTTTCCTACAGCGACTTGGAAGGAACGGAACGGCTGCGACTGACAAGTTCGGTTCTTGACCGGAAATTCGCGGGTTGCAATGCCACTACGCGGAGCGAAGCGGGCCTTGCGAGCTTGTTGCTTGTTTGCTCTTGCGCCGTAGCGTCCTCCACGGGCTTCAAGCGGACTTCGGTGCCGCTGACGACGGTGCCAGGGTCCGTCTCCATCCATGTCGTGGTATTCCCATCCGGGGAAACAACGAAACTGTAATGCGCGCCCGCTTCCAAGGAGGTTCCCGCGCAGTCGGAATGAATGGTGTATGTGCCAGGCACATCGGTGTGCGTCTGGACATTGCCGTTAACATTCAGCGTGAAGGTTGCCAGAGTGTTTCCGTGCCCGTCGTAAGTGATCTCACCAACCGCGACTGCCGGGCCGACGCCGACTATGGTGCCCGTTCCGTACACCACGTAGGTTCCCTGTTTTGTTGCGTCAAGAAGCGGACACAGCGGGGATGCCGCCTTGAGAGCCTGAGGCACTGAAGCGAATGCCGCGGCGGCCAGCGCGAAAGATGCAAAGAATCTAGTCATAAGGGAACTACCTCCTCGTTCTAAAAGAGTTTTTGAAGCGACCGATAGGCCGATGCTAGAGTCCGGGCTTACTGGACGCTTTCCGTATACTTCACGGCAGGCAGCCCCTCGAAGTCCTCTCGGCGGGCTCTGAAATTTCTCAAAGAATTCTCGCAGCCATCAGCAGATGGCCATGAGCAAGGAAACTGGCCGGCGAAGCCGGCTCAAAGAACATCCGCGAACCTCGGTTCGCGGGCAATGGGGCTTTCGGTCAGGATACGGCTGAGCTTTACAAGTTCGGTCCCTTCCGCTTGGAACCTGCCGAGCGCAAGCTATCGCGCAACAAAGAACCTGTGGTCCTCACACGCAAGGCCTATGACACCCTGCTGCTCTTGGTCCGCACCAGCAGCCATCTGCAGGAGAAAGGAGAAACTATAGGACGCTCTGGCCCGACTCTTTCGTCGCGGAGGCCACTGTTCGGGAAAGGTGCGCTTGCGCTGTAAACCCCCAACCTCTGCATGATCAGACTGTCTCAGTCTAGGGGCTCACTCCAATGGACAAAACTGACGTGAGTTTAGAGGTGAGTGATTCCGGCAAGTTCTTTGCAATCACAAAACTTGGTGGATGTGAGTCCCGACCCCCTGCTTGCAAAGCAGGCGGAAATTCAATCTAAGTCGTTGCTTTGGTTGCGCTTAACAGCTTTGGCACTTCTTATGTTCCTCCAAAGATGCTCGAAAACCTCGAAGCCAAAGAAAACGACGCCACGAATGTCATCAAGTCCGCCCAACTAGCTCCAGACAGTAACCATCGGGATCAACAAACAGATAATCTGCCAACCAATGCCAGCCTACGTTTTGCAGTCACTGTGATCTCCGATTTCAAACTGCCATCTGGCCACAACTCTCAACAGCGAGTGCCTCCTCGATCAAATTAAACTAGTCGCTCTGCCCCTAAAAGGCGCAAAAGGCGCGGGCGGCCCTTGCGCCCGACGGGGGCCTGTGCTACACTGTATTTGCGTTTGTTGCTCTTGTTTCGCGTTTGTCCTAAAGCGCCGCAAGGTTCAACTTGCGGCTTTTTTGTTTCCTACCCGCCTTACTGCGGTGTCGTCGGAATCAGCGAAAGACGCCCGGTCACCCCGAAAGTGGCTTCCGGAAAAAGTGCACCAGATAGCTTTTAATTTGAAAAGGAACACATCTTGAAAGAACAAGGTACAGTAAAGTGGTTTAACGCCAGCAAGGGCTTTGGTTTCATCCAACGCCAGAGCGGCGAGGACGTTTTCGTCCATTTCTCCGCGATCCAGGCGGACGGCTACCGCTCCCTCAACGAGGGACAGGCCGTTGAATTCGAGGTTGTCCGCGGCCCTAAGGGCGCGCAGGCTTCCAACGTTCAACCTCTGTAAACCACTTACTGACAATTCGCGGGCGGGAGGCTCCAGCTTCCCGCCTTTTTCTTTTGAACCTTAGACTTTGCGCGCTTTAAACCGCACTAACGACAGGCGAGTGAAAAACGGATTAAAGGCAGAAGAAGTCGACAGCCGACAGTTCACGGTCAACAGCTTGAAAAGTACATATGAAGCGAAAGATTGAAAGATTTAACACGGAGAGCATTCTCGTGAACGCCGCGACAGTTATCCCCGCACAACGCAGGAGCCACTCGAATCGAGTCCCATTGTCGTCCCTCTGCCGATCGTGGCACGGCTGATTATTTCTGTTCGGCTCTACGTGCTCATACGGCTCGGCTATACCGCACCCATCTTCCCACTTCAATTGGCCGTCCTTTTTCTACCACTCATTTTTCTGGGCACTGCTTCAGGCTAGTTCCTGCGTCCGGCAGCTTCGCGGCTTCTGCTTTCCCGGTTCCGCCGCTGCACCATTGAGTTCCCTCCCATAAAGCGGCCGCTCGCCTTGGAAGGAGAAGCCTTCGCCTTTGGGTGCCCCAGAACCATGGAGCAGAAAAATGAGATCTTTTTCATGTCGTATGGTCAAAAAACTGCCCCAGAATGTTGCTGGCCAAATCACGCGTTCCGTTTGGCAAAAGCCTGGAGTTTCCTCCTGTCCTTTCGTTCAGTGCTGCTCTGCGCATGGCTGGGGATTGACGCTGTTTCGCCGTAGCGATGCACTTCTATACTGAAATCGAGAGGCATCCATGACACCCAGCGATGCGCAGGCTCGTGCGCAATCAGAACTGCAATCGGGCGAGATCGTTTATTGGACCGGCTGCGCCAATCCAGGACGCGCCGCACTTTCGGCAGTTCCTGCGTCGATCTTTGGCATCCCCTTCGCAGGATTTGCGCTCTTTTGGATGAGCATGGCGTACCGCGGCACCAATGCCTTGTCCAACTCTGCGCACAACTCGTTTGCGAACGGCTTTCGCCTGTTTCCGCTGTTTGGTGTGCCATTCTTGCTGATGGGGCTAGCGATGGTGCTTGCACCGCTGTGGGCTTTTCTTAAAGGCGGGAGCACGGTGTACGCCGTAACCAATCAGCGGGTCATGATCATCAGTGGCACCACGAATCGGTCTGTAAAGTCCTATACGCCAGCCGACATTATTAGCGTAGAGCATCGAGAACACCCGGACGGCTCCGGCGACATCGTCCTCCTGACCAACGCGATCACGCGCAGCGGTAACAACATGGCCTCCCAAGTGAAGGTAGCTCTCTGCGGTGTCCCTAATGTGAAGCAGGTGGCTCAGCAAGTTTTGGCGCTGCACTCGCAGCGCTCCGCTGCATAGTCCTCAGCCCATTTTGTTGCATTTGCTTACTCCGTTATGTCGGCCAAAAAACTGGTCGCGGTGCGGGAGCGGGAATTCAGGAACTCATTGCTCTGCGGCTGTTGATCATAAATGGCCCGGGGTGTCGTTTTGTCAGGGGGGATTCCGAGCATCCTTATATGTGCTGATTGTGAGCCCATCGCCCGCAGTCCCTTCGACTTTTTATGCCGCTTCCCCCTTGTAATACTTCAGCAGGCCGCCCAGCCGTTCTCGACACCGCATCGCTCCCCTGTTGCTTCTTGCCTCCGGTTGCGGAGGAAACAAGATCCGATTGTCTTTGCCCTGATGGTTGCGCCCTCTGGGTAATGTACGATTTATTGCTGCAACCCTCGCCGCAGCGACGATTCTCCAAACAAGATCAGCCTCGACAGACATTCTTCTTTGACCGACCTCACCCGTAAGAGGCAGGGCATCCCGGCTCCTGATTTGGATGATAAAGTGGGAAGTCTTATGCTCGATGATAGCAGCAAACCGAATAAGCCGCTGAGCGAAGAATACCTACAGAAGCATACCGTGGGCGGACTGCGGCCGTTGTCGGGTCCGATCCTTCTTGTCGATTCCGATTCAACATGGCCACGCCAATATGAGGAAGAAGCCAAGAAAATCCTGATTGCTCTTGGGGATCGCGCGTTGCGAATCGAACATGTGGGGTCCACCTCGGTACCTGGACTGTTGGCAAAGCCGATCATCGACATCGCCCTGGTTGTGGCAGAGTCAGCTGACGAATCGGAGTATGCCGCAGCTCTGGAAACGGCTGGTTATCGTCTTCACCTCCGCGAACCCGGCTGGTATGAGCATCGGCTATTCCAAGGGGGAGACCGTGGCGTGAACTTGCACGTGTTTTCGTCCGGATGCCCGGAAGTTGAGCGGATGGTGAGATTCCGGGACTGGTTGCGAACCTGCCGCGACGATCGCGAGTTGTATGCGCGAACTAAGCTAACATTGGTAGAACAAGATTGGAAATACACTCAGAATTATGCGGATGCCAAGAGCACCGTCGTCGAGGAGATTCTGGCCCGGGCTTTGCGAGATTCTGACAGATAGGCCAGACGCGACGAAGATCACCGGCGAGTGCCCCGTACGCACTGCTATCGCCGGATTTTGATTTGCACTTGATTGTTGACAATTCTGCAGTCGTAACCAGGTATGGCAGCGCATGCGGGTCCTTGAACAACTCTGCCATCCTCAAGTGAAAACCTGGAGAAATGCCACCGACACTCGATTGTTCCGGCGACAACCGTACCCTCATTGAGCGGCGCGCCCTACTGTGAGCAGACTGCGCCAAGAGCATGAATTTTGCCGTCCAATTTAACAAGCAGTACTGGCTGTTGTTCGACCGACAACCGCTAGAGTTGACCCTCGAACCGTCCGCTTGGTTTGGGCCATCTTCATCAACTTGCGCAGGTGCTTAGCAAATTCGCTAGACCAGCCACTCGCTCCAAGCTAAGTCGTTGCTTCGGTTGCGCTTACGACTCCGACGTCCTCCTTAACTTGCTCGAAAGATGCTTCGAACGATGGCCCCGCAGACGGAGATAACGGGACGCGGCAGTTCACGTAAATGAAGTCCGTTTGGGTGGATTCAAATGCCGCGGCCATGCAGTCTCCCAAGTTGCTCGTGCGGCGGTAAACGCTGGGCGACTACTGGGGACTCGCGACAATTGCGACCTGGGATCGTGGCCGGATTGCCGAAAAAACCACTCAGAACCAAGTCAAACGGCAGGCAATCTGCCAAGAAAACACAAGGCTTCCCATAGTCATTCGAGTGGGGTATGATGCCTTCCCATAGGCATTCGAGTGGAGGGAGCCAATGGT
>JBPYDQ010000425.1:0-6047 GCA_051986135.1 Terriglobales bacterium
CAGCAATCTCGACCTTGCGGGTCGACAATTCCATGAAAAACAGGACGACAAACCGCTCTAGCCCGCGCCCAGGCTTCGATGGTGAAAAAATCTGCGGCCACGATCAGGTCCCAGTGTTGCCTCAGGAACTCCTTCCAGGTGGTCTTCCGCTCCCGCTCGGGTGGCGCCCTCGACAAACCAACCTGCATTGTTTATTGGCCAGGCGCTCCCATTAGCGACCCGAGTGTAACCGCTGGCTATGGCGCTAATCCTCGTTTTCCGTAGTTGGCCGGAAGGACTCACGAATCAGCTGTCTACTTACACTTCGGCCCAGCCTACCGCCATCTTCGAGAGAATGTTGATAGTGAAAGCCTGCATAGATGCGTGCCCAGAACACCTCCTGGAATAAGTCATGAGTGTCCTCAAAAGTGTGTGTGTGAACGCCGTCCGTGAACGCGAGGCTGTCTACTACGATGTGTACTTTCGATGTTCCGAAGTAGTCTTTGATCAAACTGGAAACGGCGCCGGTGATGCATCCATGTGCGGCTGGATACTCAGGATGTGCTGGAGTGGTGCCAAGGGGTGTCCAGTTGGAGTCACCGGTAAGTTCCGGGTTGCCACCTCCGGCTCGAATGGCTGTCACAGGCCGCCAAAAGCTATAGGTAAACTTTGCGTTCCAGCAGCCGATGCCAGCATCGGCGAAGCCTGTCCACAGGATCGCCATCATTCGAGCGGAGTCCATTACGCTGAGGTTGTAGTTCGCAGCCAGGTAGGTGAAGGTTCGGGCGTATTGCTGGCCGGTGTGCTCGGTCCAGAAGAGTCCGATTTCCGTCTGCGAAGGGGTGCGGACAGCGCTGTTCACATCCCCGAGGGTGCGAACCAGGTTGTAGTCTTCCACCCAGTCATCGCTCGAGAGCGGTGTCGGTCCGTCGGGAAGGAACTGCGCAGCAGTAGTCAATGTGAAAGGGCGCATGTGACCAAGCCAGGGAGTGATAGCAGGTGCGAACTTGGGAGGAGTAGGCTGCCACACGCCCGGTCCGGTCCCCGGAGTATAAGGCACGTTGGCCTCGAGGCCATCGCCGGTGCGCGCGGTGATGAGTGCTGAAGCTGCCGCCTCGCCGACGGCGATGCCGGCATTTTTAGCATTGGGCGGAGCGGTGATGTTCGCCAAAGAATTCTGGAATGCCGCATCCAGAGTCGTCTGCTGCGCTGGGAAATAGGTGACCAGCACCCGATGTGCAGCAGTTACTGTTGCGGCTTCGTCAGAAGCCTCGGGTGACGCAGTCCCCATGTAGTAGAACGGCTGAAACTGTCCATGAACGGCGTTTACCGCATCGTAGACTGCTATGCTGGTGTAGGCGAACCATACAGATGAGGCCACCGAGGATTTACCGCCATTCGCAACGATCGTGCTCGACGCAATTCGGTTCCATTCGGTCACCACGTTCTGCGCCGGCAAGGGGGTGCCCAGCAGTAAAGCGGTTAGAATCTGCGCAAAAAACAACAGCTTGCATTTCATCGTAGTCCTCCAAAGTTTTCTTGGCGCCTCCCGTCTTTGCGACCGTGTGAGGGCCTGTCGTGTAGACTGGCGAACTTGCGGATCTCGGTCAAGCCACGCGCGCTCCTCCGCGCCCCATTCCTTCCTCACTCCGTAAGTCGCTGTTTTGGCGGGCAATAGAGTTCCATCCCACTCGGCCGAACTGATCAGACGGACCGTGGTAGACTCGCCTGAAGTTGGGGTGCTGCAGCAATGACATCCGCAACACCGCCGGTCGAGACGGTGCGCTTCGGCGTTTTTGAGTTGGACGTCCGCGCCGGCGAGCTGCGCAAACGCGGAGTCAAGGTTCCCCTTCAAGGTCTTCCGGTACAGGTCCTCGCCATCCTGTTGGAGAATCCAGGTCAGGTTGTCACGCGCGACGAGCTACGGACCCGCCTGTGGCCCGCCGACACGTTTGTCGATTTCGACCACAGTCTTCACAACGCCATCGCGCGGCTCCGTGAGGCACTGGGTGAAAACGCGAGCAGCCCGCGTTTTGTCGAAACCCTGCCGCGGCGCGGTTACCGCTTTTTAGGACCTATCGACAGTCCGGTCGCTCCCCCAATCGCCGCGCCCGAGGCCCCACCGCACCGGCAACTTTATCTCGCACTCCTAATCTCCTTTCTCGTCGTAGCCGCGGCCATGGCACTTTTGATTGGGCTGAATGTGGGAAGTATGCGCTCCAAGTTCTTTGGGAGACCGGCTTCGACAATCGCCAACATTGATTCGATCGCGGTCCTTCCACTCAAGAATCTTTCCGACGACCGAGAGCAGGACTATTTCGCCGATGGAATGACCGAGGCGCTCATCACCGACCTCGGGAAAGTGAGCGCTTTGCGCGTGATCTCGCGTACATCGGTCATGCGCTACAAGGACACCAGGAAGTCGCTACCTGAAATTGCCAGAGAACTTCAGGTGGATGCCATCGTCGAAGGTACCGTGGCGCGAGCAGGCGATCGCCTGCGAATTACGGCAAACCTGGTTCAAGCCTCTCCGGAAAGGCACATTTGGGCTGAAACGTATGAACGCAATCTGAGCGATGTCATTGCTCTCCAGAATGATGTGGCTCGCACTATCACACAGCAGATTCAAGTGCAACTCACTCCGGAGGAGCACGTGAGGCTCTCGGCTTCGCATCCAGTCGACCCGGAGGCCTACAGGCTTTACATCAAAGGACGCTACTTCTGGGTAAAGAGAAATCGCGAATCGTTCGACCGGGCGATGGATTACTTTCAGCAAGCAATTAACCGGGATCCTACTTACGCCGCTCCCTACAGCGGCTTGGCCGACTGCTATGTCTTGTTCGGGTCCTCATTCGACGTCGGCGGAGGGGCGCCGAACGAGGTCCAGCCCAAGGCGAAGGCGGCAGCTTTAAGAGCACTCGAACTCGACAACTCGTTTGCGGATGCCCACAACTCGATCGCCTACGTCAAGCTGACCTATGACTGGGATTGGAGCGGGGCGGAACAGGAATTCAGACGATCGCTTGCGCTCAATCCCGGATATGCCCATGGCCATCACTGGTACGCGCACCTTTTGCTCTCGAGTGGACGCCGGGAAGAAGCTTTGGCGGAGAGCACTCGGGCTCTCGAGCTGGACCCGGTGAGTCCAATTATTAATCTGCATCTCGGCTGGCACTATCTCTACACCAAGCAATACGACCGAGCTATTGAACAATTGGCTAAGACTTTAGAACTCGATCGAGACTATGCGCTGGCCCATTGGTACCTTGGCCTGGCGTACGAGCAGAAAAGGATGTATACAGGCGCTCTGCGCGAATTGAGTAGAGCCAAGGAGCTTCTGCCCGCGAACTTAGCGGTGCAATGCGATATTGGCCACCTATATGCAGTCTCCGGGGATAAAGGCAACGCGGAAAAAGTGATAGCCGGGCTGAAGAAGGAGTCAGCGCACCGATACGTCAATCAATACGAACTGGCGCTGATTTATATCGGCCTTGGGCGGACGGATCAGGCTTTCAAATCACTCGATCGAGCCTTTCTCGATCACTCTGATATGTTGGTATATCTAGGGGTCGACCCGCGTCTCGATTCCATACGTTCCGATTCCCGATTTGCGGAGCTAATGCGACGCGTCGGCGTTCCTCATTAGCTACCGCCGGAATTCGCAAATCTTGAAAGAGCGTGTGAAACTTTGAGGTTCAACGTCTCAGCGATTTCCCTTGCCCTAATCAGTAGCGGGCGAACGTTTTCTTCGAGGTCGTCCCATGATGTCACTTTCTCCTCCGCTGTCGTCCACGGCTCAACGGCCCGTGTATGGTCGTAGTGGAGAAGGAATGCCTTGAATTTTTCAATTTCTCCAGGACGAGTGTGCGATTTGCTCTCGAAGACTTCGGCAATGAGGTAAAGAGCGTTTTCCTCGTCATCCAATAGCCCGTTCGGTCAAACTATAATCCGAGCCAGTATTCATGGTGCTCGGACCTCGTAGTATCGCAGTAAGCCACCGAGTCGTTCTTTGCATTGCACAGTTCCCCGGCGGCAGGCTTGGAGCGGTCCGCGTCGTGCGGGAAATAAGAGCTCGTTCCCTTTGCCCTGATGATTCCGTTCTCGGTGAAAATCGTCGATATACTCTGTTAAGGCGCGAATCAACGAATGCTCTCCGAAAAAGATCAACCGGGAGGCATTCCTCTTTCACCGAGCGTACCCAGCGCTCGGCAAACGCATTCAGGTTCGGACTGCGCGTCGGCAACTTCAGGGGATTGACCTTGCTGGCTTGGATCACCTCGCCAAACACCGGACAGAACTTGCCGTCGCGATCGTGCGAGCGGGTAGCGACTGTGTGCCAGAAAGCCCCAATCCTTCATCGTTACATTTCGCGCCTTCTGCTCCATCCACTGCTGGTCCGGATACGGCGTGATCCCGGCCAGCACCTCCATGTGGGCGCGAATGAAGTCGCGCCTGCGCGTCGTATGCTTGCGCTGTGGTGCCGGGGTAATGCCATGGCGCTGGAGAACATTTCCCACCGTGTGGTCGGAAACCCTATGTCCGAGATTGGCGAGCGCCCCCACCATGCGATCGTAGCCCCACGACGGATTCTAGAGCGAGGCTGAATTCTATCCGCGAGAGACTTGTGAAAGCGAGACCGCGCGACTGCGAAAGCAGGACGTCACGCCTTTCAGCGCGTTCCAGTTTTTTGACCATTCGCGATACGCCTCAGTGAATCAGTTCGCGGATTGGAATTTTGCCCCTGAATTTTGGCCCGCTAGCTGGTTGTTGAGCACCCTGGATATTCTGCGCTGCAGCCACATTGGTTTGATTTTGGGCCGGGGAAAGCGATGCTGGCATCGCCTGTAGCTTACCCGGGCCGAGGATGTGCACAGCACCTCTCGGTGCCTCGCCTCTGTCTTCAACAAAGGATCCATTGCGCTCAAAGCCGATTTCGCCGAAGTTTCCCGCTGAATCAAAACTTCCCTGCGCGGAGAACGTCCCGTCGTTATAAGAAAGGGAAAATGTTCCCGAGTTCGTTGCATTCCACATCTTTCCCTCCCAGTTGAACGGGCTCAGCGGATCACTACTGGTTGGCTCAACGTGGCGCGAAACACCCGACTTCGAGTAAGTAATGTCGAAGGAGAGTGTTGCCGGAACTCCGGCGATACCAAGGTTATTCCCCACTCCGCCAGGAAATGTAAATTGATCCACGACGGAAGCGTTCTTCAGAGAAATGCTTACTGTGTTATCCGTGATTGTGACGGCGTCGTCTGGAATCTGCAAAAACCAGAAAAGCCCATTCGATCCGATTCCAGGGTTGAAGTCGTGCAGTTGGGTCGTCAGACCGACGTCCCAAAGGTCCAGTCATATCAGGACGAATGTGGCGTGCCCTTTGGCGGATGTAGTGCCACCCCCCAAGTAGGTGGGGACGCCGCCAACGTAATCGCCTCGATACACGCGGATGTCGGTGATTACGGCGTACTGGTTGCCCTTGTTGTCGGTCGCGGTGCCGAGGGTATATCCCATGGCCACCCGGCCCTTGAAATTGGTGATTATGTTGGGTTCTGCGCTCAGGCCGTCAAGGAATGCCCCGACGCCAGGAGAGAAAACGTTAAAAAGGCCGAACGGGGGAAGTACATCCCCGCCGGGAACGGGAATCGGTGAAGGTGGCGCTGGCGTTACGTCGCCCCATCCTGGAACACTGGCGAGGGATAGAAGAGCCGCCCCAAGAAACAACTTTTGCCACTTAGACATGTCTCCTCCTTGAACAAGTTGAAAACTGCCGGAAAAGGCGCTGTGACCGGCGAGGGAGAGTACTCCTAGTTCACTTCATCTGCGAGGCCGTGCCCTCTCCCGTTGCCCACTACCAAAGTCACTGGGCCACCTAGTTTGACGCCACGGACGCGAAATTCTTCGGCAACAATGCGGCAGATGTTGTGCAGCATCTGGACCTGCTGTTCAGTCAAATCGGGGTGGTTCGGATTTTCAATTTTTGTCTGAGCGTTGGCGAACGAACTCAACAGCAACGTCAGAATGATTCCTGCGAATCGAGATCCATAACCACCTTGATAGTTCCTTCGCACCTT
>JBPYDQ010000426.1:0-8286 GCA_051986135.1 Terriglobales bacterium
GGCTGCATTTTTGCCGGAAGGGTATTCATTGACCTGTAGCATGTAAGCGACAAGGTCGAGTACTTCCTTCTCGCCAAGACTGCCTGGGTCAGTCAGCGGCATAGTACTGATCACCCGGCTATAGAGTGTCCTCAACGGCTTGCCTTGCCAATGGGATATAAACTCATCACCTTTCAGCGCGGGAGATTCGTTTTCCCCTCCGGTGAGACCTTCCCCATGGCACAGAGCACACTTAAGACGATAGACAGCTTCGCCAGATTTCGCCTGCGCTGGTGTGTAAACTCCGTCGTAGACGGTCTCGCCTTCGCTCTGACGAGCCGCAGGGGTTGGTTGTGTAGGCATATTAGATTCGACTGGCCCTGATGACAGCGCCAGTGCGACCAGCTCGGGTGGATCCTTCTTGCTCCCGACCGCCACAACTATATACTGCGTGCCTTTGTACATGTATGTCATCGGGCCGCCAGTAGTGCCGGACGGTAATTCCATTTCCCGGAGCACTTTTCCGGTCGCTTTATCATAGGCACGAAACTTCTTGCCCCATGCGTATGGGCCCGCTCCGGAACCAAATATAGCGTCACTTCCTTCGCCCAGAAGCAGGAGTGCCTTTGTTACGAGTGGTGCGGGCCGGCTCATGACTCCAAGCATCGACAGGTTCAGGTCCTTGAGCATCGGATGATTGCGTGGGCCATCTCCATCGGGCGCCATCCATACTTGTTCCCCGCGATCCATATTGATCGCCGTGATGCGCCCATACGGCGGCTTCGTATAGGGCAAGTCCCCTGGCATTTTGATCGTTGAGTATGCGCGTCCCTCCGGCTCGTTATAATCCATCGTCGCCTTCGGGTCATTCGCTTTAATGATCTGGAATACCTCGGGCATGGTCATGGAAACCGCGTAATACATGTGGGTATCAGGATCGAATGCGCCAGTATTCCAGTTTCCCGATCCCCAATCGCCCGGCGACATTAGCGTGCCCTGTTTAGCATTTGGGTCATCGCTCTTCATTGTCGGTGGCGTGTAGAGTGGGCCTAGGACGAAGGGTTGCACCGCCTTGAGCGCCTCCTCGCGCAACTCGGGCGTGAAATCAATCAGGTCGTCTTGACTCAACCCTTGGAGATCGAAGGCTGGAGGTTTGGTCGGAAACGGCTGGGTAGGCGAGGAATGCTCCCCCGGGATTGTGGACTGCGGTACCTGACGCTCCTCGATAGGCCAAACCGGTTTACCGCTAGTCCGATCAAGCACATAAAGGAAACCGTTCTTATTGGCTTGCATTACGGCCTTTATGGGTTGTCCATCAGCAGTGATGTCGCCCAGCACGGGGGGCCCAATGTTGTCATACTCCCAAAGGTCGTGGTGGATCATTTGGTAGTACCACTTCATTTTGCCGGTCTGAACATCTACAGCGACCAAACTATCGGAATACAAGTTATCGCCCAGTCTCCAGCCGCCGTAGTAAGAAGATGTGGGAGCCGTGAAAGGCAGATAGACTAAGCCAAGCTGCTCATCCGCGCTCAACGGGCACCACGCGGCTAGGTTTCCCGCGTAATCTGCGGACCCATTACCCCAACTGTCGTAGCCAGGTTCATCGTGCCTCGGTGCAACGTGGAACGTCCACAGAAGTTTTCCGGTGCGGACGTCGTACCCACGTGCGTCGTCCGGCGCTGCTTCCTTGATGAAGCCTCCGTCTCCGGCGCCGTTAGCCGCACTGCTGCCGCCGACGACTACTACGTCGCGCACTACGATTGGGCCCGAACTCCAATGAAAAGGTCCAGTATAAGGACCGGTCATTTGTAAGTTCACCCTGCCGTGATCACCGAAACCTGGATAGAGGCTGCCGGTCTTGGCATTAACGGCATACAAATAAGTCCCACGGACAAGCAGAAGGCGTACGTCGGATGCCTTACGCCAGGAGTCAATCCCGCGCATACTCTCGCCGGAGGCCTCCTTGAGCGTCGGTCGAAAAGGCGGTTGCACCCAGATGGTTTTGCCCGTAGCAGGGTTGATTGCCTCGAGCAACCCAATGGCATTCGGAGCGTACAGAACGCCGTCGACGATAATTGGCGTAGCCTTATAGTAATGAGATGGACTGATGTCAGGAAATTTCTGTGTTAGCGTGGTATCGACACCCGGCCGCCGCCAAACCACGCGCAAGTCCTGGACGTTATCGCGATTAATCTGGTCCAGAGGCGAATATCGTTGGAATCCTTTATTTCCTCCGTAATAGGACCATTGGTCTTTTCCATGGCTTTCCGGCTGGGCGACGGCAAACAAATAAGCAAGAAACAAAGCCACCGTAAAGACCAAGACACACCACGAGCGATGCATGACGCTCTCCTGGTACTCGTATTTTGTTGTTGGCGGCTGCCGGTTAAAGGCAGCATAGTGCTGGTTCCACTGTTGACTCTCACGATCAGAAGACATTTCGCAACGCAGGTTGGCCGATCCTTGGATCGAACATAGACGTAACCTGGCCAAGTTGGGGAGAGAAGAAAGGTGCCTCCCGGGGGATTCTGCCACTCCGTGTGGTTCAGGAACATTGAAGTATTCGGCGCGGAACACCATTTTTACCCGCTCTCGTACAATGTCTGGCGAGTCCGCGTCGTTGGATCGAAGGTAATACCTCCCCATCGCGGCACTGAGGAGCGTTGAACCATCTGCTTTTCTACGGCCATGTCGAAGTTTATGTGGTCTGGTCCGGGGAAGAAGTTTCTTGGCGACGTCCCATCGGTGGAAGCCGGGCAGCCCCCAGGTGTGACGGGTATCGAGGTAGTGGAATAACAGGCAGGTTCCGGAAGACCGGTTGGATTGAAGATAAAATGCCCTGATATAGCTGGGCCACCGATAACAAATGTTCAGGCTCTACTGGGATCTTCCGATTGTGGACGACCACCCGCCCAGTTTGACCGCACCAGGTTCTGGTCACCTGCACCCGATCGGCCAGAACTGCCATCCACATACAATCCCGGATTGACATCCAGGGGAGGCCGGATTGTGCACTGATGATCGGATAAAGACTCCAACTGCTTGTCAATCGTTTGGACCCGGTTGACCAAAGATGGTCAAACAGGCAGCAGGAAATCCAACGAGCAGATGAGTTCATGGCCCGTCCGCACAACCTTACAAGAAATTAATAAGGTTCCAAACAGAGAGGGCGGGAGCTTATCAACCAACTGAACAGCTGTCAACCAGTATTTGGTTGCATTCTTGCTCGCCCGACGATGGGCATGCGATAGGAGCCCGACCAGTCACTTCTGGTAAACGGTTGAACCTCCGGTGGCAGTGAGCACGATCTCGATATCTTTGATTTTTTCAGGGTCCACGTCGCGAGGGTCGTCAGCCAGAACTACGAAGTCCGCCAGCTTGCCTGGTGTGATAGACCCCTTGATCGTTTCCTCGTGGGAATTGTAGGCACCATTGAGAGTATTGACCTGTAGGGCTTCATCTACACTGATGCGCTGGTTTGCACCCCAAGTCTCCCCATTCCAGCCCGTGCGCGTCACCATTCCCTGGATGCCCATCAGGGGAGCGAACGGTCCCGGGCTGAAGTCTGATCCGGCAGCGGCGCGAATTCCGGTATCTAAGAATGAGCGATAGGCCATGCTGTGCTTCATGCGCTCCTCCCCGTAAAAGTGAAACTTGTCGGAGTTGTAGTAGGCGTAGGTGGTGAAGGCGGCAGGAACCGCGTTGAGCGCCTTAATACGGCGCAGCAGATCATCGTTGACCAGGGTGCAGTGAGTGATTTTTGGGCGCACGTCTGACCGCGGCACTAGCTTCTGCGCCCGCTCGTAAGCGGTGAGTACAAGATCGATGGCCACATCCCCATTGGCGTGGCAATTAGGCTGAATACCAGCGCGCTGAACCCGTTCCACCCAGGCGTTCAGGCCGTCCTGCGTATCGGTAATGTTACCGCTGTAGGCAGGACTGGTGCCTGCGTAAGGCTTGCTGAGAGCCATGGTCCGCTCGGAGAATGAGCCATCGGCGGCATGCTCCAAGGTGGCACCGAAGCGGATCCATTCGTCTCCGAAGCCGGTACAGATCCCACTCTCGATCATCGCTTCCAAAATTTCTCCGGCGGTTTCAAAGCTCACCCTGTGCAGCAGTTCGCCGCGTGCGCGCACCTGTTGCAGGGCAAACAAGTCGCCACCTTCATGGTGAACGCTGGTCAGGCCGTAGCGGACGAACTGTTTGGATATGTATGCCAACCCATCGCGATCGCGCTGTTCCTTCTGCTCAGATGTGAAGGTCTCCCGTTGCCCAATATTATTGAACACCTCGCGTGCACGGTCCGTGACACGTCCGCTGAGCTCGCCATTGTCGTCATGGTCGTACGTTCCCCCCATGGGGTTCTGAGTGTTTTTGTCTGTCCTCGACAGCTCGAATGCTTTGCTGTTGTAGTACGACGTGTGGCCGCCACGATGATGGACTACGACCGGGTGCTCACGAGAAACTTGGTCAAGATCGTGTACATTGAGCTGGCGCCTGTCTTTGACCTTCGTGTCATCATAGAAATAGCCGTCGACCCAAAAGCCCGCAGGAGTCTTTTGAGCACGGGCGCGGAGCTTATCGATGATGCTCGCGATCGTGACAAACTCCACCTCGTAAGGATTGCCAACGATGACCTCGTAAAGCAGAGTGTTCCCAGGCGCGTGATTGTGGCAATCAATGAAACCGGGGACGATCGTCATCTGCTTCGCATCGAAGGTTCGCGTTCCTTTGCCAATGAATGCTTTTGCTTCCGCGGCGTCTCCCACACAGACGAATCGTCCGCCTTTCACCGCGAACGCCTCCGCCTTCGGCATATGTCGGTCGACGGTGCAAACCTTTGCGTTGAATACCACCAAGTCCGCATGGCGCGGATCGGCGTCGGAGTTCTGTGCTTCGGCCGATACAGGGGCAACCCGAAAACTGCCGCTCGCCAGACCCGCTACTCCGATTCCCGTCAGCCCAAGGAATTCTCTTCGGTTACGGCCGTGCTTCTTCATCCCTCCTCCTCCCGTGATTGTTTGGCGCTGATATTGTCTACTACAACGTGACCCAAAGCTGCGACCGGGAGTTTATTGGCGTCCACGTTTACGGTCAAGGTCTTCTCACAACGGGATCACGAGTTGATCATTAGAAACAGCAACTGCAAGACCGGGAGAGTGGAGGTTTTGCCATTGCCGGCAGGTATCGACTCTCAAAGTTCAGCTCAAGCTTCCCTCGGTGGTCCGGAATTTACCATCCGGGAAGGGTATCTCAGCTTGGACAGCTCAAGTATGGTTTGAACCAATTATTCTGGGAATTACTTGCTGTTTCTCTTCATGCGGCACATTCGGATCAGCACCCGCAATTGTTGAGAAGAGCTTCCTTCGGACAGGAACCACGCTTTTAGCCTCCATGGAGCGTTAATGCCTCCCCATAAACTCAGCGATCGGCGCATGCCAGGGTCGTGTTCGCTGGTTTTCAGCGCATGAGTCGATTCGCAGGAATGCACGCTGCGCATACCTTATCGCGAGCCAGCGAAACGGCTCCGGTTCCCAATTTGGCGAGCTTCTTTGCGACATCGGCAAAGATTCGAGACCACTGGGTTTCTGACCGATGAGGCCGGCGAGTATCCTACCCGCAAGATTGGTCGTTGAAACCCCTTGCCCGGTGTACCCGCGTGCTGTTCCCACACGGCTGACCGGGTCGAAAGTTACGGCTGGCATCCAGTCACGCGGCATCCCGACGGGTCCTCCCCACGTGTGGGTGAATCGTACGCCTTCCAGCACGGGGAACCACTGGACGAGAGTGCGTTGTATTCGAGCGTGGGTCTCTGCGTGTCGATCCTGTTCGTCAGTAATCTTCGAGCCGAAGCGGTACGGCGCACCGCGACTTCCGAACAGAATCCGTCCATCTGCCGTTCTTGTTAGGTAGTCTACAGTCAGATTGCAAGATGCCAGACTCTCTCGATTTTGCCAGCCGATCATGGACCACTGCTTCTGCGTGAGAGGTTCGGTCAGGGCAATGAGCGAATACACAGGCACAAGCGTACGGTGCAACTTTGAAAGGCGGGCCAAATAAGCCTCACCAGCCAATACGAGTGCGCTTTTGGCTCGTAATTCTCCGGCCCGCGTCAACACGCGGGGGATGCCATTAACCGAAAAATCGGTAACTTCTGTCTGTTCATAAATCACCCCGCCACGCCGCTCGACGGCCCGAGCCAGACCACGCACCAGCCGGCCTGGATGCACACTGGCATTGTGCACGGCATAAAGCGCACCGTGAACCCTGGTAACTTTGACGCGGTCCTTTGCCTCCTCGTCAGTGAGGAGCTGATATTGATCACCGAGTCCTAATTTTTCATAACTGGCGTGGGCTGCACGAATTGACGGCACTTGCTGAGGACTGCGAGCAAGCGTGAGGATCCCACCCTTGTGAAAATGAGAGTCGATGCCCTCTTCCTCACAAACGCGAGCGATCTCGTCGACGGAATCGTTCATGGCCAACATGAGGGCACGTGCCGAATCATGGCCGAAACGTCTTTCAAGCATTCCTGGCGTCACGGGAAACTTTGACGAGCACCATCCACCATTGCGACCGGAAGCACCGAAGCCGACAATTTCTTTTTCAACAATAGCAACTCGTAAGCCCGGGTTATTGCGCAAAAGGTAGTACGCAGTCCAAAGTCCAGAGTAGCCGCCACCCAGAATGGCGACATCGACATCGCCAGAGTGCCGTAACGGGGGGCGGGGTTTAAGTTCTTCACCCGCAGTCTCAAGCCAAAAACTGTAGCGTCCGTAATCGGTCATGGTCTTCAACCACTTTTGAGCGGCTCGGTTCTCGAGGCGTCAACTTTATCGAACAGAAGTATTACACAAAGGTTCTCGTGCCGCAGCCTTCCCCGTTTTTTCGAAGCCTACCACAATCTCATCACCGGGGAATTTCGTTACCACGTTTTCGATCGGTTGCGTATTTGTAGGCGAGTGATTCGGCGGTTAAGATGCCTTGGATAGGTGGTTCCAATAGAGATAATGCGAACGGAGCTTATATATACTTTCATTTGGATGCTATGGCGATGATTGCATAGGCTGTATTGTTGGATTTGCCAAGCCTTCGATAGCGGCAAGCGCCATGACAGCCGTTTTCCGCGTACGCCGATGGAACTGTAGCAGGCCAGCCACCAAAGGCAATTTCGGTTACGCTGGCATCATCACCCGTTTTCGAGCATAACTTGCGTTCGAGCACGTCTACTCGCAGTCTCGACGCACAGGCAGCTCAAAGAGACGCATTGCTTTGATGCTGGAGTTCCAGCCCTGTTCAAGTAATCGGCGGCATTTTCTAAGTCGAACGCAAATCGCGTATATGAGACGCAATTGTCTGCGCGTGGACTGTAGACGAGATGGAGGTTAATAAGCGGACAGCTCGGACTCTCGGCTCTTCTCGTCTTGATCTTCCTCGGAGCCATTCAAGGACAACTCATCCACTCACGACTTGGTACCGATCCGTCCCATTGATGATCTGAAGTTTACTGTGATGGGTGAACCAGATCTTCCGATGTTTCGGGCTAGGCGACGGCGCAGACGGACGACTCCATAATTTCCCTTCTGGGTTCCGTTCAGACCGCAGGTTTGACCGCAAGGGAGTCGTCGTGTGAAGAACTTGACTTGGTTTGTTCAGAATCTCTCGGTAATCGTTGAGGGACTTCCTGGTCCACAGACACAGCTGCGTAAATGGCTTTGCCGCCCAAACAACAGCCACACTCGCTTCCAGAGCCGTACCCAGTCGGAATTGGCGTTGGGGTCGCGCTAGGGGTTCGTCAGCCCCACGTGATCGCGTGGATCTGACCTTGATGTTAGTTTTCTCGTCCGACCTTTCACATGCGCCACACCGTTCCCGGACTCAAAATTTAACGTCGGAATCGACGCGCGATCACCTCCAGCCAACGCAAGCTCAATTTGAGAAAAGCGGGGTGACGCCTTGGGGGGAGCGTCCGAAACTCAGACGGAGCCATTTGTTAAGTCTAGTCGTCTTTGTGCGTCTCAAGACACTCACTGATTTGCCGCTGCCAGTTGCTCATCTTGGCCGCGTAAGCAGTTTCTGAAAACGCATTGATGACGTGTTGCCGATGAGCACCGAATGCAGTGATCGTGTAGCTCACCGTGACGCGGCAGCGTTGCGAGGCGACAGGTTCGATCGCCACCAGAATGTGCGCCGTGTGGGACGCCTTGGCGACTCGGACATACTCGGCCCGATGCGTTTCCCAGTCGGCATCGATAATCGTCCACACGGCTTCTTCCTCGCCCTCGCCTTGGCGAAAAACGCTGT
>JBPYDQ010000427.1:0-5063 GCA_051986135.1 Terriglobales bacterium
AGAGTTCGACCGCCGTATGACCAAAGCGATGGATCTGGTTGATCGCATAAGGAAAGACCACCAAGAGCATCAGGCCAACCTCAAAGTCCAGGTCGATCGACTAATGGACTCGATCAAGCAGCGCACCGAACGCGATCAGCGCTTCTTTCGCACCATGTCGGATCTGATGCGCACCTGGGCGGGCGATGACTAAGGTATTGAAATGAGCGACTGGAAGTTTCGTAAGCAGCCGGAGACACCAGAATCGAAGAAGTACCGCGAGTTCGCCCGCAGCTTCTTCCTCACTCCGTTTGCTGTGATCGTTCTACCTGACGCGCCCTTGGCGAAGGACCCGACCGAGGCGATGACCAAACCCGGCCGCTGGGTGCAGACCTGGGTCTGGGTCTCGACCGAAGAAGTCATGGCCTATCAGCGGGAAGAACCAATCGAGTGGCATACACGGATGCTCGACGACAGAGCGAGCGCGCCGCATTTCGAGGATCGGCCGCCCCCCACCGGCTCCGAGCCGGGCGACATCTGCTTCGTCGACGTTACCCAGCATTGGCACATGTGGGACGGCGCCCGCTGGCGCGACTGGGGCTCGGAAGAAAAGGTCGTGGCCTATCTCGAAAGAGAGCGCGTCCACTGGCATGAGGGTTACAGAAATGCCATCAAGAACGCAGTGATGTGGAAAGACGAAAAAGAGAGAGAGAAATGAAACTAGCAATCGCAATTCTGATGCTTGCGGGCAGCCTCGCGGCTGCGGATAAAGGCGACTATGAGCGCTCGCGTCAATGTTCCGTCGCTGCGAAGAAGTACGCCGGAAGCAACCTTCAGCAAAGTCATTACAGCCAGAAATATCAACGCTGCTTCGCCGTGATCTTGTATGGAGGCGTGCGAAAGAACGACTTGAGGGATCAGACACTGGAAGACATATTCGAGGAAAAGACCTTGGCCCAAATAGAGACTGACAACCAGGGAGAAATTTGCGCTATATCTGATATTCACCATGAACAGTCTTGTCTCGACGTGCGGGCGTACATCGACGATCACATGAAGAACTAAGAGAGAGAGATGAAACTACTACTAACGGCAGTTATATCGGCGGCGACCTGTTTTGCCGCACAATCATTGACCGTGCACGCGGTCAGCCATGACGTGCAAACGATCGACACCGGCGAGCATGCCACCTGCCACAACTACGGTTATGGCAATATAAGCTGCAACTCTCGCCACACCGGCATCAACGTGGTACAGAACGTGGTCGAAGACACGGGCAGTCGGTACACCATCCAGTGCACTACGCGCTTTATCTGGCAGAAGTGCTATACGGTGCAAGATGGTAACGATTACGAAGCGAAAATCAAGGGGAGCACGATGACTATCCAGGGCCACAAGTACAAAATCATCGATGAACGGCCGAAATAAGTCCTAAAGCCGCACAGAAATAGTTATAATCGCCCCATGGCACGCCGACACAGTCCGAAGCTGACCGCCCGTAAGCGGCGTTCGCTTCCCAAATCCGTCTTCGGCTTGCCTGGCCGCCGCGGATACCCGATGGACACGCCCGGCCGGGCCGCCAACGCTAAAGCTAGAGCAACGCAGGCCGTCGAAGCCGGCCGCATGAGCGAGGCCACCGCTGACCGCATCCGCGCTAAAGCTAACCGCAAGCTGGGACGTGGGGGCAAGCGCGCGGCATGACACCCTCCGACTGGATGATTGAACTGATCACGCTACTGGCTCTGGCCGACAGGCAGAACGCGCCGTGCGTAGAGGAAACCAATGAGCTGCCCAACCGAAACCATCGCAAAATCGGCGACCTGTATTTCGTCACCAGCGAGCAGAGCTACTACATGTGGGATGACACGGAATGGTATCGCTGGGAGCACGAAGACGGTGTACAGGAGTATCTGCAGATGCTGAAAGAGTGGGTGATGGACCTTAAAGCAAAAGCATAAAAAAACGGGGCAGGCCGCTCAGCCCGCCCCGCTCTGTCGTTACTCTATGCTCGATTCGAATTCGGTGAATGGAATGATCACCTCATTCTACCGCGAAAACGCCAGCCCGTCAGAGCCAGTACAAGTCCACTCAGCACCATAAACGTGGTGGTCGGCTCCGGTATCTCCGTCACGAACTCGGTCGTGGCGAAGGTCGCCGAGGCGGAGATGGCCCCGTCAGTTGGCGGCGTCTGGCTGAGAGCTAGCTCAAACATCGCCGGCGACGGCCCTCCTGTAACCCCACCGTAACTGCCCGGTATCCACGTACCGTTCGCCACAATGTTGGCGAAGCCTGACGGTAAAGCCACCTCCGCAATGGTCGCCGATTGAAACGACCCAAACACACTATTGCCGAACGCGAGACTGGCCGGCGCGGTCGTACTGAACGTGATGGGTGCGAACATCTGGGTCGGCATGCCGGCGAAGATCCCGCTCGAATTGAGCGTCGAGATCAACGCGCTCAGCGAGAACGTCGTGGCCGTATCGATGTTCCCCGTAGCCGAACCATTGGCTGTAGTCAGCCCCAGATTGGCGAAAGCCTGCGAGCCCGAAACGGCTATCGGGTCAGCGTTAGCGGCGTAACCAAAATACAAACACGTGGATAGAAGCACACATCTACAGAAGGCGCGCATTTGTCTCCTCCGAAAAGACAGCCTATTTTCGCACAGCCGGCTGCGGCGAAAGCGGAGTGGGCCGCTTCGGTTGGAAGAACGTAGGGATCGGTGGAACGCGCTGGGCACGCCAGGCCGAATCCTGCTCCGCCCGTTCCTGTTCATCGTAGTTGCGGAAAGGCACCTGCGCGGCCAAGATCACGGCTACATCGATCGCCTCCGCGCGCGAGAGTTCATCCAACTGCGCGGCTACGGTTGCGCGGTAAGGGGCAGAGTCGATTATCCGTTTATCAGTCGAATGCGAGACCGGCATCACCACCTTAAAACCTCCCGGACCGATAGGCTTATCGTGCCAGAAGAATACCTCCGGCTTCGGAACGCCATCCACCATGAGAATGAAGCGCATTCCCACGTCCACCACTGGATTCTGGCTGTGGTTGCCAACCACCAGATGGAATGGTGGCACCGCCACCACTTCGAGACCAGGCGGAATCGGCTGCTCGATGGTGATGTGCGGCAACTCGTATTTCCCCACCATCGCCTTGGGCAGCTTCGATTCGTCTGGAACTGGGCCTCGCTGTGCAACCGCACTCGTCGCAACGAGTAGAAGCATCCAGCGCATCACGATTTCTCCGAACGTAATAACGCAATTAGGGCCGCCGCGAACGCCTCAGTCAAACCGGAAATCACCTGAAAAAACTGCCCGTCGTTGGGCCAGAGTCGCTCATCGATGAACAGCGCGATCGCGAAGAACACGACCAGCCCGGTCAGAAGCCAGACGATCGTAGGAATCTCGCTAAGTTTGGCTAGCATAGTTCCTCCGTCACTGATGATTGAAATTTGCCAAGAACAACAAGTCTCCCGTTGGACCCGGACTGGCGTTATCGGTGAATGTAGTGGATACCGGCGCGGTTCCGGGCAGGATACGGTACATCATCACGCTTGCAGGGCTATAAGGGGGAGTCGTGGGGATCATCGCACTAATTTGCGTCCATCCTGCGGGGACAGCGATAGTATTGGTGTTTACCGAGCTGTTGTTCGTCATAACCGCAAATGCTAAGGTATCGGATCCACCAGGGCTAATGCTAACAGTGCACGGGAAGCAATTAGAGTTGCTAACATTCTGATCCAGGAAATTGATCTGCCTGCCATAACGCCAGCCAGAAACGTGCATGCCCATGGAATACCCGGTTGCACATCGAAACGTGTCGGAAGATCCACCCGTGATATTGCCGAGGTAAAAGATGTTAATACCTGTACTCCCGCCGACGGCGATGTTGGTAGTCCCAACGAAATTCATCGCTTGGCCATTGTATGTGCAACTGGCTGAATAGCCGGTCCAGTAAACCAGCGTGACAAAAACAGCATTGGCGCCGGTGCAGTTCACTCCGGTAAGTATCGTTTGTCCGGAATTGTTTTCGGCAGGTTGATTGTACGACCCAGAGCAGATCGGCGTCGCATCCCACGGTGCGCTCGGAATGATCGTGCCCTGCCAGCTGGAGATCGGGCTGTTGTTCGCGCCTGATCGGATAGCCATTGCTCGAATGAATCCGTTCGTTGTCATCTGCACGCCCACGTTTGATGTTTGTCCCGGTCCGGCTGTCCCGGGTGTGCAGGTATTAGTCGTATCGACGCAGTAGAGAATGGTGGCTCCGGCCGAGGGAGTCGAAATGGTGATCGGTCCTGCTGGCCCCGTATACGGACCAGTCGGACTGAAGATCGGCGCCGCCAGCGTGGGAATGATCGGCGCTTTCATCAAGATCGCAGCTTCGTTTCCGCGCAGTTGAACTTGCGTTACGGCGGGTCCGGTAAACCCGTCAGCCTGTAACGGATAGAGTTGTGTGTAGGGGCCGAGTGAGGAGACCTGAATGGGCTGCGAGGGCGTATCCAGTTCCGCCACCTGATAATCAGAGGGCGTACCGTTCCGCGCCCAGACACGCAAGAGCACAATGGCTTTCGTGTAGTCCCGCCGCCACACATCCGAGCACTGGCTGTACGCCCCGCAGGTGGACGGATTGAGCGCGGTGACCTGCGCTCCTGTCAGCCAACCTGTAGTCTGGACGCCGGGAGTGGGATCTTCGACCGCCCGCGCGCCACCGCGATAGCCGTTCGGGTCGGGATCGCCTACGTCCACAGCGCGTGCCGGCCACCACGTTTCCCATCCCCATACCTGCGAGATCTCGATGGGGTAGTTCAGAGTCGAAAGACGCAGCTCACCGATGCAAGATACAGGTGATCCTACCGGCCACGATTTTGCGATAACGGTGAGCGTCTGCCAGTTTGCCCCCGTCCAGACAGCCTGCAGATCCATGCCATCCCGGAGGTCGCCAATGTGAATGTTGTAATCTCGCTCGCCCGTACTGTTGCGGCAAAACTGGCCTTTCGCGGTGTTGAACTGGTTGGGACCGACATACCAGTTGTTGCAGCAGGCACCTGTAACGGAGCCGTCGGTATCGATATGGTAGGTCGTATCGAT
>JBPYDQ010000428.1:0-3960 GCA_051986135.1 Terriglobales bacterium
TTGCAGCGGGTAAAGAGACTTAAATAGCCACTGCTCCGATCGCACCGTTCGTCTCTTTGGAACGTGCCTCATTCCGTTGCCTTAAAAGATCCTTGATCTCATGTGAGCGCTTTTCCGTCAATGAGTAACGAAGGAGAAAAAATCCAGAAAATAGGCTCAATAACACCGGCAGCCCGATCTCGACCGCTCGCATCATCAAGAGAGTATAAGGTGCTTGCTTGGTCAGCAGGGCAACGTCTTTTTCTATAGTTGTAAGCTCTGCATCGAAAGCAGCCGGGGGAGCTGCCAGGTTCAGATTGATAAACCAATTATTTACTTCGCTGATGTTCTGAAGAATCTCTCGATAGTGTTCTGCGCTGTCTTTTTGTTCCTTGGATTTGGATTCCAGATGCGCCATGAGTTCAAATGAGTTCATTTTGGCTTTTTCAAGCTTGGTTTGCAGTGTCAGCGGAATGGCTTCTGCCACAGCGGCTTTGATCAGTGGGGCCTTGGTCTCCGGCCCCAGACTTGCCAAATGTGTCTGTAATTTTTCCAATCCGTCTATCGTAGATTTTGTCGTAGATAGGGTCTCCCGCACCTTGTCACGTTCACGGCTCTGGTATTCAGTAGCCGATGGCGCTGACTGCGCCTGTTGCTTTGCGGATTCCATTTCGAGGTAGCTCACATATTTTCTAGCCTCCTCGATCGCATCGGCGACCTGTGTTTTCGTTTTCTCCAGCAATTCCGTATTCGGGCCGGTGAAAGCCTGAGCACCTTCCCAGAACTGAACCTCGCCGCGAATTTCCCTGATAATCTCCTGGATACTGTCGACTTTTGTGACTTGGATTTCGTCAAACGCAGTCAATACGATCAAAATGCCTGCGATCAAGCTGGCGAAAGCCGTTCCCATTTTAATCAACCACCAGAATATGGAGTAGTAACTTCCCTCGGCGCGATAACCCGTGTTTAATTCATCCTCGTCACAGATATCGCCCACCATGGAAGATCCCAGGGTAAAGAAAAACAGCATCCCGGTGGAAAGCAGAGCGGTGGGTATGAGAAGCAGGTAAGGATAATGGGGATTGTAGCAGACAATCTTGGAGAGTTGCGCCAGACACATGAGCAGGATCGCAACTGCAAGGGTATTCCGCTTGCCCAATCTCGGGCTGATCCAGTTAAGAGGGAAGACGGCGAGCAAGCCGGTGACGGCCCACATAGTACCGTTGACCCCGAGCAGATAAGCCCCCGCAAGCTTGTTGCCTCCGAAAACATAGAAAATAGGGATGTAGGATCCGAGTAGCTGGACGAAATTGAAACCCATAGCCAAGGTGAAAATTGTCAGGGTCAGCCAGGCGAAGTTCCGGTTGCTGACAGCGCGTTTCATATCTTTCCTGAAAGGGGTCCTTTCTTGCTTCGCAGCTTTTACAAAACCCGGCTCGCGCAATTTAAAAGTCCACCAGAAAGACAGCGGGATAAGCAATCCGGCGATCATGATTGAGACATAGCGCATGCCTTCGGCTTCGTTTCCTGTGCCTTTAAACCTTTCCATATTGGCCAGGGCAAAAAGCCAGGGTGTGCTCATGGCAAAGAGATTGCCCACAAAACTTTTGGCACTGAAAAGGCGGGTGCGTTCATGGTAATCGGTGGTCATCTCCATGCCCAAGGCGCCGTGAGGTATCTCAAAAATATTACAGGCAGTGAAAAACAGCAGGAGCGCCGCAAGAATATAGACCAGCTGAAACGCGTGGAAGCCTGTTTCTGTCGGGAAAAAGGCCCGTACCCGGTCCCCTTTGGGGATCCACCACATGGCCACAAAAAAGACCGCAACCAGCATTCCTCCGATCAGCAAATAGGGACGGCGGCGTCCCCAACGAGTCCTTGTATTATCGGAAAGATGACCTATTACGGGATCTGAAAGCGCATCCCATAAACGGGGAATGATCAGGATTACGCCCAACCAGAAGGCACTGAGTCCCAAGCTTATATTCCCCATCAAACCCACGAGAATACCGGCGATGTTGAAGAGAGCGATGGGAATGATGCCCCCAGCTCCATAAGCAGCTAACTGTGAAAAACGAATGCGATCTTCCGGTTTGGTTTGGTGAACCGCGGTTATTGCTTGCTCAGTCATTGCTATGCCCCGTCATCACGGGGCCGTTCCTGATGCCACAAATAGTAAGGCACGGATCCTCATTTTGTCATTGGGCGTTTCGCGCTAGCGCGCGTCCACGAGGCCAAAGGCAAGGCCGAATCAGCCATCAGTTGGAGGTCGAACCTACACCCCTGCTTGCAAAGCAAGGCGGTCAAAACACTAAACAGCTTTGTTTGTTGGTGTCGCTCCGCAGAGAGAGAAGGTCTCCGCGACAGCACCAAAGTTGCCCGGATACCGTGGACTGCGGCGCCTTGGCCCGACGAACGTCTCTTATCTAGCGCCAGTTGGGAAAGGGCTAACCATCCAGGGTGGCATCTTCAGCAGCCTAATCGGATACGACTCGCTGTACGGCAAGGATAATTTTTCGTACACGCGTCCCTGGGGGCTCATTTCACGCCGTATTTCATGCTGTCGGTGGCGAATTGCTAAACTCAGGCGGCCATCGGCGTCCAGACCGCGCTGATTGATGCGTGGCAGGTTGTCGAGTGAGATCTAGCACACGAGCATGTCCTTTCCGGCGTGCTCGTCCTGGAAACAGCAGAAATTGCCACAATGCCCCACTCTGGCTTTCGAGGTAAGGAAAGGATGGGCAAGCAAGATGCCGCTCGATTGGCAGGTGCGCCAGTCTGAGTGATGCCGTCACAATTCGTCATAGGCATTCCGTAATCGAGAAATTAATTGCATAGTATCTACAGAGGAGCAGGCTTTTTTCCACGATAAGGCCTTTGGCTGCAGAGACTTGACTTTTCCACAGCCCGTCTAAAACTGGCGAAACAATTGCTGCCTTTCCGCTGCACTTCCGCTCCGTCTCTTTTATGGCGCGGAGGTGTGTATGCAATCGAGCCGGGTGGTTGGCTTTCTAATACTCTTCCTGGGATTTCAGTGCATTCAGGCATCCGGTCAGCAGGTGGTTGCCACCTGGACCGACGCGACCGGCAACTGGAGCAATCCAGCGAACTGGAGCACGCTGACTGTGCCTAACAACGGTGGCGGCACGACCTACAGCGTCACGATCAGTGCACCGGGCTCCACTGTCACGATGCTCGTTCTTAACAACGTCATCGATAACCTAACTCTCGGCACCGCAACCTCGCTGAGCATCCTTGGCGCCGGCCTGAGTTTGGCTTCTGGTACTAGCTCCAACAACGGCAGTATAGGCATCGAGGGTTCACCTTTCGGAGGTGGGTCGTCGCTCCTCAACAATTCTGGTGCCCACTTCACCAACAACGGTTCGATTCTACTGTCGTTTGAAGGAGCAGCCCTCGGCAATTCCGGTAACTTCAACAATAATTCTGAAATCTCACTTACCGAATTAGCCGCCCTGGACAACTCTGGTGGCGGCTTATTTATAAACTCCGGCACGATCAGTGCGGAAGCATCTAACCTCGCCAACGAGGGCACTTTCAAGAACAGCGGCACGATCAGCGTCACTTCGATAGCGGACCCTAGCAACTTCTCCAACTCCGGAACCTTCAAGAACAGCGGAACGATGAGCTTAAGCTTCGGCCCCCTCAACGGTCCGAGCAGCTTCGCCAACTCCGGCACGCTAAATAACGGTGGCACGATGAACTTGAGCTATGGTTGTCCTGCCCCTTTCAATTGCTCCTTCATCTCCAACTCCGGCACGATCAACAACAGCGGCACACTGAACATTACCGCCAATCCTGGCACCGCGAACTTCTTCGCCAACTCCGGCACGTTGAATGACGGCGGCACGATCAACAATGCTGGCGCGTTTGCGAACTCAGGCGGCGTTCGAATTTCAACTACAGGCCTCTTCACCACCAGCACGAATTACACGCAGACGGCGGGTCGCACCAGCGTGGATG
>JBPYDQ010000429.1:0-4034 GCA_051986135.1 Terriglobales bacterium
TTGAAGCAGCCCATGCGGCTTGTGGATCATTTGTACTTCGTTGCGGAACATGATGACCATCACTTGGCGAAGATCTGGCGGATGATAGAGGTGGGGAACTGATTACCTGTATTCGTGAGGCTTTGCGCGCCAGGTCGTACCTAACCCCAAGAGTGGCACTACGCCTCGAGGAAAAATTCGTGCGTGATCCCGGGCCCCCGATCACAAAAAGCGATGGACGCCTTAAGGTCAGCGGCAAACCCTCGAGTTGCTTGCCGAGCGCCGAATCATGAAGGAGGTTGCTGAAGCGCGGTCGAATCGCTTCTGCGGCTCGGAACTGGTCCGCCCGATTTCCTGGTCGAAGTAACTCGTCGGACTGTCGCGTTCAACAAGTATCGGATCATGGAAGACTTCCCTCTCAGGACCAATTAGGTTTTGGGGGAAGTTTTTGCCATCCGCCAGAAAGTTGTCTCCGCATCCTAGAGTCCGAAGCTCACAACGCGTCCTAACCAGAACTTCCCATGACATACTCTTTATCTTCGAGCTCTGTTACCCCGCCGCTAATCGGGAATCATCGGCTGAAGTAAAAGGAACGCAAACGTGAACCGTAGTACCGCCTTTTGGCTGCGACCGAATGGTGATCGCTCCATTGATCATTTTGACGCGTTCTCGCATGCTGCTAAGACCGATACCTGGGCCCTTGGTTGCCTCTTCGACGTCAAAACCCGCACCCGAATCCTGGACGAGTAGATGAATCTCGCCCCCGCTTCCTCGCAATTCGACCTCGATATGCCTTACTCCGCTGTGCTTGGAAGCATTGTGCATAGCTTCCTGCAGAACTCGGAAAAGGCAAAGCGACACATCGCTGGGTAAAGGACCAGGCACGTCATGACTTTTGAATTCGATCTCCATTTTCTGGCGCTCTCCGAATTCCTGGCACCAGCTTTTCATGGCCGCCACCGCACCCAGGTATTCCAGCTTGGAGGAATGCAAGCGGTGCGACAAGGCCTGCAGATCGATCGAAATCTCTGAGATGTCCTGCCGTAGTTCGTTCATTCGACTACTGACTTCGGAATCCTCGAGGGATGGACTTTGTTGAATTATTCCGAGCTGGACGGCTAACAACGCCAGGCGTTGATTGATATCATCGTGAAGTTCGCGGGCGATGCGCGTCCGCTCCTGCTCCTGCGCCTCCATCAACCTGCGATTCATCCCGGAAAGGGCCTCTTCGGTCCGTTTGCGCTCAGTCACGTCAATAAAGGCGACCACGGCGCCTACAATCTCGTTTTCTCTGCGCTGCGGGTGAGACCAGAATTCAGCGGGGAAACTGGTTCCATCGGCGCGCCACAGAGTCTCATTTTCCAAATGAAGCCCTTCTCCTGTCGAAAATGCCTGGAGAATCGGACAGCCGTCGTTTTTGTACCCGGTTCGATCCCCGCCAGTGTGATGAATCAACTCGTGCATATTCCGGCCAAGCAGCTCATCCGTCTGCTGATACCCCAAGGCTCGCAGGCAGGCGGCATTGCAGAACGTACAACTGCCTTCCAGATCAACTCCAAAAATGGCTTCGGCAGTTGAATCGAGGAGCAAGCGCAGCTTATCCTCGCTCTCGCGACGTGCTTCCTCCGCCTGCTTCCGATCGGTGACATCGATACAAGATCCGATGTAACCAGCAAACGACTGATCAGGATTTGATCTGGGCGCGCCAATGCTTGAAATCCACCGATATTCGCCGTCAAAACGACGTAGCCGGTACTCAATCGAAAACTCTTTTCGGCGATCAAAACACTGGAAGTAAAGGGCTACACATTTCTCGAAATCCTCGGGATGAATCCCCTCCGTCCAGCCATTCCCCAGCTCCTCTGCCATCGATCGTCCGGTAAACATCAGCCAGGGCTTATTGAAATAGGTGAACCGTTTATCCGTGCCCGACATCCAGATCAGCACCGGGGCAGTGTCGGAAACCAGGCGAAAACGCTCTTCGCTTTCCCGCAAAATGGCGTCCTGGAGTTTGCGCTGGGTAATATCCCGAGTAATTCGTGACGTCCCGATGATTTGGCCATTGGCAGCGAAAATAGGAGAAACAGTCATTGATACATCTATGCGCGAACCATCTTTCTTTAGACCTGTAGTTTCGTAATGTTCGACTGCATTACCCAGCCCGACACTCTTAACAGTCTCCAATAACTCATCCGGGTGATCTGGCAGAATCAGAAAAGACAGTGACTTACCAAGAGCTTCACTTCTCGAGTAGCCGTAAAGTCGTTCTGCTCCTTTGTTCCAATCCGTAACCACTCCGTTCAGGTCTGTGCCCACAATGGCGTCGTCGGACGATTCGACTATGGCAGCGAGCCGAAGACGGGTTTCAGCGGCCGCTTGTTCGCGAACGGCCTGCTCCCGTTCGCGCTCGGCTTTTTCTCTTTCCGCGATGGTGGCCGCCAGTGTCAGCCCGGTTATGGACAGTACTCCAAAAAACACGTCCAACAGAACCGCGTCCCGAAATGGGGTGTCGCTCGCGAAAGGTCCTGATCCTAGTGCGGTTTCCACCGTGGCCGTGGTCGCGATGACGATAATCGTCAGGGCCGCCGCGCTGACTCCAAAGCGGATGGCCGCCCACATTACAAACGGAAGTACGGCGAACGCCAGAACGTGCAATCTGAGCGGAATAAGGTGCAGATCGGAGAAGACGACGAAGCAGGCAGCGGTGAGGAGCGCCAGCAGTGCAGCCAGTTCTGTCACCCGCTTTCGATCGCGAATTCGAAACAGGCTGGGCAGTGTCAGCACCAGAGGAGTTACCAGCATCACGCCCGTACTGTCTCCCAGCCAGTAGATCAGCCAGGCAGGTCCGATTCCGGAATAGGCATGTATATGGGTTCCGTACAGAACCGATACCCCTATCGAAGCGCTTATCACGGCACTACCGCAGGCACCGAGCAAAACCAAGCCGAATACGTCGCGCAAGCGCGAAATGTTTAGGTCGAAATTTACAAAACGATGGAGAAGAAATGCGCCGGTGAGCGCCGCCAGGGTCGCCGCTACGGCTTGGCCGAATGCAGCCGGCGGAGAGACCGGGCTTAACAATGCAACCAGGAATGTGCCAACCGCCAACCCGGGCCAAACCCGATATCCCCAGACGAGCACCGCCGCCAGCGCGATTCCGGATGCGGGCCATACCGGCCCAAGATTGCTGCTTCTGATATTGGTCGTAGCCTGGCCCAGCCTACCGGCGAGGAAATAGGCCACAGCAACAATCGTAATTTGAAGGAAATATTTCCCGATTACATCCGTCGAGAGTCCCAGATCCTCGGTAACTTCGGCCATGAGGTGCTCACCTTATCGAGCACGCCACCGTGCGCAACGGAACCGCGACGACAGCGCGAACTGGACACAATCATTTCGAAGGTAACTGTGTGACGGTCGTTTTGTTTCACGCGCGCACGCCTACATCAGCTCCCTGGAAATCCGTCCTCAAGCCGGCAAACCATCTACATTGTCTTGAAGTAAAACCCCGTTCAGTACTTATACTCCGGAGCTTACGGAGTGGCAATGTAAAACCCCGGGGTGCGATTGATTGGCAGGACGCCTCGTCAAAAACAGGAATTCTGTCCGCCGAAACCCCACCTCAACTCTGTTTTTCAGGCACCCAGCGAGCGCCGCAGGCGCCGATCATCGAGAACCTGTGGCTGTGTTCTTAGCGATCGGGTTCGCCTGACAAGAGAGAATCAGTGGTTACATCAGCTCTCGCGGGCGCGCTAACAGGCGCTGTCGCCCAGGCGTGCTCTTACTGGTTAACTCATGCCTGGGACGCTCGAAGTCGCTATTCGGCGCCTATGCGGCTTTGCCCAGAGTGCCGCCGCCATGCCCACTTTTGCGGCCAGTGGCGAGGCGATAGATCAAGGTGAGCAGGATAGCTCCACCGATCGCGACAAGTATGGTGTAGATCGTACCGCCATGGCCCGCGAACCCAAGGCTGCGCATTATCCAACCGCCTACCAGTGCTCCGGCTATCCCGATGAGAATATCGGTTAACGCCCCATGTCCTGATCCGCGCATAA
>JBPYDQ010000430.1:0-2838 GCA_051986135.1 Terriglobales bacterium
TTCGGGAAGCGCTCGACAAATCCCTGCTGGCAGCGTCGTCTTCCGATATTAAGAATGGCGGGCGAGAATTTCCGCTCGATCGTCTGTTGAATGTCGCCATCGAACACCGGCTTATGCACGTCGAAACTCTGGCCTATATGTTGCACCAGTTGCCGCTTGACCGGAAGGTGCGGCCTCGGGGTGAACCGGCAGGAGTCAGCGGCTATGCCGCCAAAGACCTTACAAACAACGTCTTTTTAGACATTCCGGAGGGGCTTGCTACCCTTGGTCTCTCCCGTGCTAACCCACAGTTTGGATGGGACAACGAATACGAGCGGCATAGTGTACGCGTTCCTGGTTTTGCCATAGAGCGGTACAAGGTTACGAACCGAGACTATCTCGAATTCGTCCAGGCTGGCGGTTATGGGGGGCGCTCGCTATGGGCGGATCCTGATTGGAAGTGGAAAGAAGAAGATGGAATTTCTCATCCGGTGTTTTGGTCGCGCGTCGGCGACGATTGGTTTTATCGCACGATGTTCGATCAGGTTCCGCTGCCGCAAGACTGGCCCGTGTATGTGAGCCATGCCGAGGCGAGCGCCTACGCACGCTGGAAAGGGAAGAGTCTGCCGACCGAAGCCCAGTGGCACAGGGCAGCAGTAGGGACGCCGGAGGGGCCGGAACAAGAGTATCCGTGGGGGGATGAGTATCCCACGGCGAAGCACGGAAATTTCGATTTTCGCAGCTGGGATCCTGCGCCCGTCGCAGGTTTTCCCGCCGGTCGAAGCGCATTCGGAGTTGATGGACTTCTGGGCAACGGTTGGGAATGGACTTCGAGCGTGTTTGCGCCTTTCTCCGGATTCGAACGCTTCCCCTTCTATCTGGGTTACTCTGCCGACTTTTTTGATGGGAAGCACTACGTGATGAAGGGGGCGTCGGCCCGTACCGCCGCCTGCATGGCGCGGCGCTCCTTTCGCAACTGGTTCCAATCGCAGTACCAGTACGTCTACGCCGGGTTTCGCTGCGTAGAGAACTGAGGGAATTATGCGGACGCATGCCATTACCGCGGCGCCGATTTCTGAATTTGCAGCGGAGGTTCGCGCCGGTCTTCTATGTCCCGGCCAGAAAGAACTGCCATCCAAATACCTGTATGACGACGTGGGTTCGGCGCTGTTCGAGGTGATCGGTACATTGCCGGAGTATGGGCTGACGCGTGCAGATGAGCGATTACTGCAGCGGCATGCTAAAGACATCGTGAGCCAGTTGCCGCAACCTGTGGTGGTAGCTGAACTGGGAAGTGGAAGCGGCAAGAAGACGCGATGGATTCTGGAAGCTCTGTCGCGCCGCCAGCAAACCTATTACTGTCCTATCGAAATCTCGGCGAAGGCCTTGGCCATGTGTCACCGCGAATTGGGTGATCTGGAGTGCATCAGCATTGTCGGGTTTGAACGCGAATATCTCGACGGGCTGCTGGAAGTTGCTGCACGCCGCGAGGATGACGAGCGCTTATTTGTGCTGTTCCTGGGCAGCACGATCGGTAATTTCGATCATCCTGCAGGAATCGAGTTCCTGAAGGGAGTGCGACGAATTCTCATTCCTGGCGACGCAATGCTGCTGGGAACGGACATGCAAAAACCCACCCCGCAACTAATCCAGGCTTATGATGACTCGTTGGGGGTTACGGCAGCGTTCAATCTCAATCTGCTGGCTCGAATCAACCGCGAATTGGACGCAAACTTTGATTTGCGACAGTTCGACCACGAGGCTAGGTTCAATGGCCGGACGGGCAGTGTGGAAATGCACCTGCGCTCTGGACGAGAACAGATTGTGAGCATCGTCGATGCCGGCGTGTCGGTCGAGTTCGGGGAAGGTGAAACGATCTGGACGGAAAGCAGCCACAAGTTTTCCCACCACGAAATTCTGCAGTTGGCGATGATGTCAGGCTTTCGTTGCCAGGCGCAGTGGGTCGACGCCGAATGGCCCTTCGCTGAAAATCTATTGATTGCGATATAGACCCTTGTGATCGTTTGTGTTCTTTGTGGTAAAACAACTCGGAATTTGTCACCAAGGACACGAGGAGAACACGAGGAATCTCTTTCATGGGCGCTTCCAAAACTAAAGAGCAATTGGCTGCGGAAAAGCAGGCGGCGGCGCGGGCTGCGCTGAAATTTGTATCGAGCGGAATGCGCCTGGGACTGGGTAGCGGGTCGACTGCGCATGACTTCATCAGGTTACTAGGCGAACAGGTGCGCTGTGGAGCGCTTCGCGTTGAGGGAATTGCTACCTCTAAGGACAGCGAACGGCTGGCCCGCGAGTCCGGGATTCGACTGATTGAACCGGCACGAGGGCTCAAGCTTGACCTCGGGGTGGATGGTGCGGATGAGATCAGTCCGGAATTGTGGTTGATCAAAGGGGGAGGCGGGGCGCTTCTGCGGGAAAAAGTAGTCGAGCGGGCTTGCCGGTATTTTCTTGTGATCGCCGATTCGTCGAAACTTGTGGAACGACTGGGTGCCTTTCCCCTGCCGGTTGAAGTAATTCCCTTCAGCCTTCCATGGGTTTTGGATCGATTGCAGGCGCTCGGCGGGAACCCGGTTCAGAGGATGCTCTCAGGCCGGACGGGTCGGGCGTATCTCACCGATCAGCGAAACTATATCGTGGACTGCCACTTTGGAGTAATCGAAGATCCGCGCGAACTGGCTTCGGAACTGGGAGCAACTCCGGGTATCGCCGAGCACGGACTGTTTATCGATTACGCCAATGCTGCGCTGGTAGCGGACGGACCTGAGACTCTGGTGTTGCAGCAAGGCGAAGCGACACGCCCAATCTCGCAATTCAAGACCCTCCCCTAGACGGCCATCGATT
>JBPYDQ010000431.1:0-29032 GCA_051986135.1 Terriglobales bacterium
TGCGCCGTGTGAACCTCGACCGCAGCAAGGAGTCCCTGCTCGACTACATCGATCCTGCTCGATATTTCTTACTGCCCAACACGGCAGGCTGTTACACGGCCGACGAGGCTATCCGCGCCGCCCGCCTCGCCCGCGAAGTTGGCCTTTCCGACTGGGTCAAGCTTGAAGTCATCGGCGACCAGGCTACTCTCTACCCCGACGTGCAAGCTACACTCGAAGCTACGCGCGTCCTCGTGAAGGAAGGCTTCACTGTACTTCCCTATACTTCCGATGACGTGGTTTTCGCCAAACGCCTACTCGACGCCGGTGCCAGCGCCATAATGCCATTGGGAACTCCCATCGGCACCGGCCTGGGCATCCAAAATGCCGCCAACATCCGCATCCTGCGCGAGGTGATTACCGCGGTCCCCCTGATTGTCGACGCGGGCGTAGGCACGGCTTCCGACGCCGCCATCGCCATGGAACTTGGGGCCGACGCCGTGCTGATGAACAGCGGCATCGCCAACGCCCAAGACCCCATCCTCATGGCCGAAGCCATGAAGCATGCTGTATTAGCCGGGCGGCAAGCTTACCTGGCCGGTCGCATGCCCAAAAAACTGTACGCAACCGCGAGTTCGCCATTGGAAGGAGTAGTGCGGTAGTTCTTGGCTCTCAACCTGTATCGTCGTCCCTAGCCTTGGCACGCTGATTGTGCGAGGATCGCTTTTCGCTCCTCCCAACTACCCATTGACTGTATAATTTCGGCTCCCGTCAAATCCAAGGGGCCCAAATGCTAACTCCTCTCTCATCGGCCTGATCGCCTGCATCAACCGGGAACGCCAGCAATGGCACACTTTCGTACGCGAGTAAGGCGACGCTTCAATACTCTTACCGGTGTAGTCGCCGATTCGTTTGGCGTCGTATGGCGCGTTGAGTCCTCCGTGAGCCACGCTCTTCCGGGGTGATGGCGAGTGGCCAATCGAGAAGCTTCTGCGACGTTATGCGGTTCTAACTCGCGAATCTCAGAATGATAAACCGTGATCCATCGGGAGCAGGCTCGGGTTAGTCGCCACTCTGCGGCATGCGCACTGGCGAAATTGATTTGCCGGTCTATGCGTGGTTATCGCCGACGCCAACACTCCAAGTGTGAGTAGAACCGTACACTCCCCGAATCTGTTCCGGATAACCTCTCTCTAACCTCGACGGCGATAAGCCGATGGCTAGAGCCGTGAGATCGGAAGGCAGCGAGAAACGAGTGCGAACATGCCATTACCTCTATTTTGCGAAGTGGGCGAGGATTATGTGGCGAGACGGCTGATTTCCGGCGCGCATTTCGAGAAAGTGTGGAAAGCCCAACCCGTCCCGGGCGGCGCGCTAGCCAAACCTCTCAATGGTGCCGTGCTACTGTTCAGGGGTGACTCTCCGGATCTTCGATCTTTGATCTATTTGAACTGCGAGTTGAATCCAAGGATAAGAAAATGTCTTTAGATACCAAGGAGCTTATTGGCCAGTTACAGCAACGCCTTTCCGAGACAGCGATGCTGGAGTTTACGAAGCGGTTGATAGCGATTCCGTCGGAAAACCCGCCCGGAAATCAATACGAGGAATGTGTCGGCACTCTCATCGGCGAATTGAACAGGCTCGGCTTCGATGGTGTGAGACGTGAAGGCGCGTGTGTTCTTGCATCGGCCGGAATCGGCTCGCGGACTCTTTACTTCTCCGGTCACTACGATGTTGTTCCTGCGCAGAGCGCGGATCAGTTTATGCCGTCTGTCGTGGGCGCAAATCTGTTCGGTCGGGGCTCGTCGGACATGAAAAGCGGGCTGGCTGCAATGATTCACGCAGCGGCGGCGGCGCGCGATGAGGGGTTTCTCAAGAACGGCCGTATCGGGATCGTGCTCGTACCCGATGAAGAGACCGCCGGTCCACGGGGATCCCGCGACCTTGCTGCTCGTGGGCTGCTGGGGAAAGAAGGGGTTGGCATGCTCACTCCCGAGCCCACTGGCGGCGTCATTTGGAACGCCAACCGCGGAGCGATTTCGCTGCGTGCCACCATGCGTGGAAAAGCCGCTCACGTCGGTCGGCAATTCGAGGGTGTGAACGCGTTCGAGCGCGCCCTACCCGGAATGGTCCGCCTTGCCGACATCAAGAAGGAAGTGGAACTGCGCGAAACCCAACAGAACATAGCTCCGGCGGCTGCGCGTAAGTCCATTCTCCTACTGGGTGGGCGCGTCGAGGCTGGTACGAACTTCAATGTGACTCCTGAATTCTGTTCTTTCACCATCGATCGCCGCCTGAATCCCGAAGAAAGCCTTGAAGAAGAAAAACGTCGCTTGCTTGCTGCCCTGGAAGGTTTCGAAGTTGAGACGCTTCAAGAGGAACCTGCGGCAGCAACTTCTGCGGGAGATAAACTCGGGGTACTTCTGTCGCGTCACATAGCGAGTGTTACTGGAAAAGAACCCGCCTTGGAGATGTGCCCCGGTTTGCTCGAAACTCGATTTTATGCAGGTCGCGGCATCCCCGCGTTTGCCTACGGGCCCGGATTGTTGACGGTGTCCCATGGGCCGAACGAGTTTGTTCCAATCCGCAACATTACGCAATGCGCACTAATCTACGCGCTTACGGCGGTGGAAATGTTGCGTAGATAGACGGTGGGCGAGGGGGACGGTATTTTCCTCGAAGGCCGTCCGGATCATGCCCCGATCAGTCGACCGCGAGACTTCTGGCCGACGAGCTGATACCCGACGATAGATCAGGCAGAACATTGAAATCGGGATCCGCGCGCAGGACCTGCCAGAGATGGCGTCTCTCATGTGCCGGCGTTCAGTGTCCGAAATCCTGCTACCAGTTGGGTTTCACCCGCCGCTGGCTCATGCCAGGGCCTGTTGACATACGCCTACCCCGGGCTGTTGCAACTTGCGTGGGAGGCAACCATCGGTGCTCCCCAAGGATTGGTCAAGTTATCCATTAACGGTCCGGGATGTGCTTGCACCATCAACTAAGAGCAAAGAAGAGAGCAGCTGCCAGATGGCCAAATGTGGATTCATCTGCATGCGATGTTGCGGTTGGCCGATGGCCGTATTGCCTGAAACAGATTGCCGCCAGACGGAAGCCCTTCAATTTTTCTGCCCGCGGGGAGATAAGGCGACTTAACTGGGACAGTCGTCCCTTGTCGAAGGATTATCACACCGTTTCTTAGAAGAACCGGGGAGATCAGCCGGCGAAGCAACCCAACGACGGTCCTGAACCGTGCCTTCGACCAACCAGTCGGACCTCGTATTTTTTGGAGGGGTCCTACGCTCGTGGATTGAGTATGTACCGGGCAACTTATCGTCGACGGATTAGGTTTTTCATGCAGAGTTTTGCCAGGCTCTTTCCTGCCGCAGGCAGAGTTCCTTTCCGGGCCGGCAGCCGTGGAGACTGTCAACGCGACGGAGAAGGGCTGGAAGAAATCCTCTCCCGTTGGCCCCGCTCAGTACAGTCTTGGCTCTGCCCAAGCGCTCCTTGGGGAGCGCTCCGGCACTACTTGGGTTAACAAGTCGGTCCTGAGGGCGCTTAGCTCTTGATCTTTTTGGACGCTTCGTCCCAGGTGGCGGGCATCTTCTTGAAGTACGAGTAATTCGCCAGGTGGCAGCCGATGGCGGCGCGGTTGCCGAATTCTTCGTTTTCTACCGTCTTCTTGCGAGTGCGAACCGCATTGAAGAAGTTGGCCTGATGATCGGAGAGGTCACTATAGCCGTGAGGAACGCCGAAGATCTCGCTGTCATCATCCACATTGAAATTCAGCGGACTCGGCAGCGGGTGGGCGGCTTCGAATTGTTCCAGATACTGATCGCGCAGTTGCTTCGGCCATCCATTGATCGAATAGGTTTCCGGCTCAGGGCGCGTGTCCTGCGGGGCATAAGTCAAGGTCGTGCCCTTGATGATCAGGGTGCCTTTGGTTCCGAAAAAGCCGATGAACTCACCCTGATCATTATTCAAGTTACAGCGCAGGTGGACACGGAAATTCGGGTAATCGTAGACGGTCTCGATCAGATCGGGAAATTCCCGGCCATCCTTCCAGCGGAACAGACCGCCCGCGGATTGCGCGCGTGTGGCTACTGTGTCGGTGCTGGTGATGAAATGGATTCCCGAAATCAAGTGGACAAATAGGTCTCCCGCAAGGCCCTCACCGTAGTCGGTGAAACAGCGCCAGCGGAAGAAGCGTTCGGGACTGAAGGGACGCTTGGGAGCGCCGGACAGAAAAGCGTTCCAGTCGATAGTCTGCTCGCTGGCGTCGGGAGGAATGGGATAGACCCACGCTCCGCTGGGCGAATTACGGTCCCAGTAAGCCTGGATCGAGTAGACGTCGCCGAGTTTGCCGGAATCGTAAATTTCTTTGGCGTGCGCGTAAAGAATCGAGGAAACACGCTGGCTTCCGACTTGTACGATGCGGTTGGCTTTCTGTGCCGCCTCCATCATGGCGAAGCCGTCTTCCACGGTGTGCGACATCGGCTTCTCGCAGTAAACGTCTTTGCCGGCAGCACAGGCATCGATGAACACTTTGCGATGTTGGTGATCGGTGACGGCGATGATGACAGCGTCCACATCTTTGCGGTCGAGAATCTCTTTATAGTTGCGCGTGGTGGGGATGTTCTTCTTGACCGCTTCTTGCCCGGCGGTGTGGCGCGAATCGTAGAGATCGCACACGCCGACGCACTCGATTCCCGGCACGCGTAGCGACGCTTCGAGCAGTTCACACCCGCGCACGCCGGCGCCGATCGAGGCAAAGCGCACGGTGTCACTGGGCGCCACAGGTCTGCCAGAGGCCCACAGCGGTGTTGGTTGTAACATAGTGAATTTTGCGGTGGCGGCAGCTGCAGTTCCTAACTGCATGAATCGGCGACGAGTCCACAAACGCTGGGTCATAAGATTCCCCGTTTCTTACAGGCAAATGTTGGCGATGTTTTACGGTCGGAATTATCGCATAAGGTAGAAGGGGGATTCAGGAAAGGTACCGAAAAATGTGCGTCAGCCGCTTACCTCCGCAGGGTGATGACAGGTGGAGCAGCCGCACCGTCTACTTGTTGATAGCCGAATTTGCCGCCACTGATGGAAGTCTTGCTGCCCGGTCCGCTTGCTCGACAGTTTCCCCTCATCGAGGCGATGAATACCGGCCTCGGCAGTAGGCAGCCCGAAAGTCAGCCAGCCGCCGCCCTAGTGGACGTGACAAACATCAGCACGTTGCGAAACACGGCACGATCGGCGTCGGGATTCTGGCACTAGAAGGGCCTGAGCACCGGAGATCATAAATCGGTTCTTTGGTTTCGTGGTTTTTGGCCGTTGGACGCACGGCGCAGCGACCAATGCGACCATTGTAAGGGTCTTTGATGCCTACAACCAGCCCACTTACGATTACTCGCTCTGCTCGAGATCGAACATGTCGAGGATGCGCCCGTAGCCATCGAGGAGCAGGACGCGACCGGTATAGACGACGCGTTCCTGATCATCGGGAAGTTTGGGAAGTTGCTGTTCGCAGGAGAGCGGTAGAGACAGTGCCTTTGCCTGCAGGTCATGCGGGAGCGTTCCGCCGACTCTGACGTTGCGATCGGAGCCGGAAGGCAACTCCTTCCGATCCAGTGTTCCTTGGGGGAACTCAGCGGCGTGCTCGTTGACGCAGTTGCGGATCACGCGGCGATCGCGCGCGGTGAACGGAACGGCCTGGGCGATGGAGGTGGATGAGGCCGAATTCTCGGCGACGGTAGACTCAGCGGGTTTCGATTCGCCACCGGCCTCTTCCGACACGGCTATCGCCTTAGCCTCGGCAGGCTTAGTTTCCTGCGAAGTCGTCGCGGCCGGTGTCGCGCTGGGCGCGGGTTCGCGCGAAGCGGTGAAGGTCAGCACAGCTTCGGACTCGACCTTCGCATCTTTCTTGCCAGTGGCGGCAGCGGCTCCGGTTCCAGCCGCCCCGCCTGCGCCTGCCCCGATAGCTGCGCCTTTACCGCCGCCAAGGATGCCGCCGAGCACAGCCCCGAGGGCTGCTCCGCCGCCGATCTTCTCGGCATTGCTCTTGGTGTGCGACCCGCCCTTTATCTCGAGCGGCTGCACATTAATAGAAGCGGCGGAGTGGCTGGAGGTAATGGTGTTGAGCAGCAGCGTCAGGGAACCGGGATCGGTGAGGCGGCCGGAGGCGTGCGCGGCGACGACGGTTCCGGTCACGTCAGCGCCTTTTGGGTAAAGCTGCTTGCCGTCGTCAAGCACTGGGTCTTCGAGAGTGGCGTGAAACAGGTCGCCCACTTTGGCGGTCTCGCTGGTGACCGGGTCGATCATGCGGACCTTAATTTCGGTTCCAGGGGAGATTGGTTTGGCGGCCTGAGCTAGAAGTAGCGCGGGTGTAAGAAAAAAGAGAAGAGCGGGTTTTAGGCTGCGCATGCGGATTGACTCTCCTTGATTTTAGCGTCCAGCTGCGGCAAAACCAAATGACTCCTGGGGCCAAGTCGACAAGTTTCGGATAGGCACCCTTAGACCCCGGTCGAGACAGGGTTCTGATGCCACGCTCTCCCGGAGTTCAAAATGGCCACTGAATCGGTTTCAAACATGACTTTCCAATCTAAACATGATCTTCCACGAATAACACATACGAGCATGACCATATGGCGGTCGGTATGGTCCCTCGAGCACGTGCGGTCACGATCACGTTGTACTCCTCCGACGGGCGGAGCTCCTCGATGATGGACTTGGACGCCGTGGGCTCGGCGGTGGCGAGATACTCCAGGAAACCGTATACATCGTTGTTGCCATGATAATCGGTCGCGGCGAAGGATAGCTCCGCGTCTTCGGTATTGAAGTGCCAGGCCAAGGAAGCGGTGAGAGCGACAGCACGTTCATAAGCGCCGCCGCAAAGGTGCAGGGGTGCTGGATTGTCGAAGACGATGCGAAGCTTGCGCTCGTCCTCACGAGTGAATTCGCGGACTTTGGGCGAGCCGGATTTGGCCGTGGCTTTCCAGTCCACGTGACGTGCTGAGTCTTCAGGCATATAGTCGCGGATGCGGTAGAGATCATAGCCTCGACCGCGGACGAAGGACACGAACTCGCCAGTGATCAAGGGCAGCGCTTCCAGGACCTCGTCGGTGGGATCGACCGAGGGATAGACTGTCAATTCGCGCTTAAGCGGGATGCGGCGCGTTTTCGTCAGAAAGGCAAAGGGAAACCTGGTGCACAGGCCGAAGCTATCCTGTTGATAGCGCCCGCGTCGGGCGAAACGCAGCGTCAAGTCAGCAGAAAGCTCGGACTTCCCTCTGAGGTATGGGAAGTAGACTGCGCCCTCTAAGATCGCAGGAAGGCCTGCAGGCTGCGCAACTCTGCGTAAAGATCGGTCAGGGAGATGAAGCCACTGGCGATCGCGCGAACGGCCTGGCGGAAATGAGAAGGTCTTAGCTTCCCAGTGCCATCGTTTGAGCGGCTTGCGCGCTTTCGGTGGAATCACTCTGACCGAAAAGCACGGGATCCAGCGGCGCAGATTACGCAGCAGGATGCGCGCCGAGACCGGCTTGCCAGCGAATACGTGATCCGGCAGGCGAACGTCAAGTTCGACTTCGCGCAGGGTTAGGGCGGATGCCAAACCTGACACCAGCATGGCGGCGAGCATAGTGGCAACGATGAAATAAAGCAGGTTGTTGCCTGTGTTGAGTGCGGCGACGCCGATGAGAACCGCAGCAACGCAGAAGACCGTGCCGATCGGGGTGACGTCGTAATCGAAGACGTCGCGGACGCGAGGAATGGCCACACGACGCGCGAGGTAGGGAACAGTCGTGAGACCCACGATCCCGGCGAGGAGCAACGCCATGGAGGCCAGGATCAGGGTGGCCCACAGGTCACCGGACTCGCGCGAGACCCGGGAGAAGATGGCGGCCCCCAATGCGAGCGCCAGGCCAACAATCGCGAGCAGGAACCGCTTCCAAGCTTCTGGCATCTCGAGGCGCAGGAAGTGGTTCCAGTCGCGCGGGCGAGGCTGGTGATCGGAGAGCACGTCGGGCATGCAGGATTCCTGGTTCGAGAGTACACCAGGTCGGATGCGGAAGAAAGTTACTGGCGTTGGCCGGAAATATGCCGGCGACGCCACCAGAGAAACAGGATGACCACGCCGGCGATCACTATGGCGCTTAGGTGAATATGCTTTACGACTCGAACCAGGGTGTCCCAATTGCTGCCGAGAAAGTAGCCGATGCCGGAGATCGCGCTCACCCACACGATCGCCCCCAGAAAATTCCAGAGGGCGAACTTGGGCCAATCCATGCGGAGCACGCCAGCGAGGGGACCGGCAACAATACGCATGCCGGCGATGAAGCGTGCAAAGAAGATGGCGGTTGGGCCGTAACGTTCGAAGAGCCGCTCGCCACGGTTGATAGTGCTGCTGCGGAGGCGGAGAACGTGTTGGTAACGTTCGAGGAGCGATCGGCCGCCTCGGTGGCCGATCCAGTAGCCCAGGTTATCGCCAATTACGGCCGCGATGGTTGCCACAAAGATGATTGTGGGGAGATGAAGATTGCGTTCCGAATAGGCCAGAAGGCTGGCCAGAAGAAGAATGGTCTCCCCGGGGACGGGCAATCCTGCATTTTCGAGGAGAAGGGTTGCGCCTACAGCCCAGTAGCCGTAGGTGACCAAGTATTCGCGCAGCATCTCGAATATGTGTGGCGCCATTGCTCAAGGGCAGGATAACTCAACCTAAGACATCAACCGCTCCGAGCCTCACAAGCCGATTCTTTTGCCGCTTACGGAGACCTTGAATGCCGCTACCCCTTCGCGATTTTGGCTCACAAGAATTTGATAACCGCAGCGTTGAACTCCTCGGGGACTTCTTCGTAAGGGAGATGGCCGACGCCAGGAAATTGGATCAGCTCACAATTTTGAAAGTGGCGCGAAAGAACCCGCCCGGAGGCGGGATCGACAGCTCGATCGCGAGAGCCCCAGATGAGTAGGACTGGAAGATCGGCTATCTTTGGAAGCGAACGCTCCAGATCGTCGAGATCATGGTTCCAGCTCCGAAGGATGTTAAATATGTAATCCACGCTGCCGGATCTGGCATACGGCTTGGAGTAGCCTTCGATGGTGCCGGAGGAGATTCGACGAGGATCGCCGTAAAGCCGGCGTACTACGGCACCGTTTGCGAAGGTTAAATGAGGGATGCACCATCCCAGGAAGTCTGAAATAGCGGCGCCACTGAGAAAAGATGCCAGTCCACGGCCGTGAGCCGACCATGGATTCACCGGAGCAACCAAGATGAGGCGATTAATCCGCATCGGGCTGCCCTGGTTGGCGATAGCTGCGGCCAGTATGGCAACAGCTCCGCCATGGGAGGTAGCAAGCAGATCAAAGGAGCCGAGACCAAGATTGTCGGCAAAACGAAGCAGGCGAAGCGCGCAGCCGCGAAAAGAGCAGTCGAGAGTCTTGGACCTCTCGGAGAATCCCGCCCCGGGCATATCCACTGCGTAAACAGTTCGCCGCTGGGCGAAGGCCGAGATATTAAAGCGCCAGGAGAAAGAGTAACCCAGAAGTCCGTGTAAAAGAACCAGGGGCGGTCCCGAGCCGACGCGTAGGTAGCGCATGCGGAGGCTGTCGACCGCTGTCCAGCACTCTTCGGGCTGGGCTGGGGATGGAAGCTGTGAAACTCTGTCGCTATTCGGCATTTGTTTGGAAAGCGTGGCAACCAAATGTGAGCGGGGACGAGTCTTACTTAGTGATATCGCCTCTGTCGCTCTGTGCGAGGGGAGCTTCGGCTCCCCTCCTTTTTATGCTGAAGCTGTAGTCTGATTTGCCTGCGCTCGTTTCTTTCCTAGCAGTTTCTTCAAAACGCGGATGAGCCTATCCACGTGTTTTTCCTGAATGAGAAACGGCGGTAGAAAGCGGATAACCGTATCCTGGGTACTATTGATGAGGAGGCCTTCGCTGAGCGCACGTTCGACCACGGGACGTGCCGGGACCTCGAGTTGTAAGCCCTGGATGAAACCTCTGCCACGAGTTCCGACTGCGGCGGCACAGTTTTGCACAAGGTCGCTTAACTTTTCCTGAAGGTAGACGCCCACACGAGACACATTCTCCAGCAGCTTCTCCTGTTCGAGGATCGAGAGATATTCGAGTGCGACCCGGCAAGCTAAAGGGCCTCCGCCGAAGGTGGTGCCGTGCTGGCCGACGGAAATCGCCGAGGCAAATTCTTCGCGCGCCAGAAAGGCACCAAGGGGCAGACCAGCGGCGATGGGCTTTGCGATCGCGACGATATCGGGCGTTACGCCAAAAATCTGGAATGCGAACATCGCTCCAGTGCGGCCAAGACCACATTGAATCTCGTCGAAGATGAGCGCAGCATGGTGACGGTCAGCGGCAGCCCGGCATTCCCACAGGAATTTAGTCGAGCACTCGTGAATTCCGCCTTCGCCGAAAATCGGCTCAAGGATAATTGCTGCCGTTTTGTCGTTCACCGCCGTGCGAAGGGCATGGGCGTCATCACGGGGTACGAATTTGACGTTCTCCAGCAGCGGCTCAAAGCCTTTACGGTATTTGTCTTGGCCGGTCAGTGACATAGCCCCAAAGGTGCGCCCGTGATACGAACCCTGCAAGGCAACCAACTCACACTTCTCTTCGCCCCCGGCACGGTGTCCAGCAAGTCGGGCCAACTTGAGGGCGCCCTCGATAGCTTCGGTGCCGCTATTTGAAAAAAACACGCGCTCGAGACCCGACAAGCCGCACAGCTTCTCGGCCAACAAACCTTGATATTCGCTGTAGTAGAGATTGGAAAGGTGGATCAGTTTTGCGGCTTGCTCACGGATGGTCTTCACTATGCGAGGATGCGCGTGGCCGAGTGCATTGACCCCTAATCCGGCGACGAAATCGAGATAACGCCGTCCTTCGAGGTCGACCAGAAACACACCTTTTCCCCGGGCAAAGACCACAGGATACCGGCTGTAGGTTTCGAGGAGAAAACGGCGCTCGCGGTCGGCGATTTGTTGAAACGAGTCCACGGAATTTCGAATTTTAGCCTATTGGAAATACGCTGGGCCAAAGGAGGGCGAATCATGGCGTCTCCCTCGAGCCCAAGATCCTCGAGGGCCCAGGGTCTAAAGACGGGGATTCCACGTAACCTGCTGTACTGGCGATACATACCGATTATCGAATGAATAATTCCAAAAACCATAGGCTACCTCCTATCCGTCCTCTATAATTTTGGAAGTCACGGTTGGATTGAGACTTAGCTGCGTATGAGATGAGCATCGAGGTGGCACCTGAGTTGCTTGGGTTAGGGGAGGTTGCGATCCAGCAATCGCCGCTACGTGCGACGCCACCTTCGTACCGGCCGATGAACAAAGATTTACAAATCCGTTTTTCCGCAATTGTGCTGGTGCTCTTGACGGCAGCTGCGGTCACGCTTGCCTGGATCAACTTCCAGAAGGAACGAGACGTCCAGGTCCCCTATGACGGGGTGTGGTGGATTGAAAACAATGGCAAGCTGGTGGCGGACCGGGTAGAAGCGGACGGACCTGGCGCAAGAGCCGGGATTAAACAAGGCGACGAACTCCGCGCAGTCGATAAACAGCCAGTCACGAAATTCGCGAGCCTCGTTCAGGAACAATATCGGGATGGGATCTACTCTCGAGCCACCTACTCGCTGGTACGGCAGTCCATACCTCTGGACGCGCAGGTTGTTCTGATCCCGGCGGATCGATCACTCTACACGCCGTTGCGGCTGATCGGGCTTGTCTACCTGGGCATCGGGCTTTATGTCCTGCTGCGACGCTGGACGGCACCGAAGTCGACGCACTTTTATCTGTTTTGCCTGGTGTCGTTTGTTTTCTATTCGTTCCATTTCACCGGCAAGCTGAACGAATTCGACTGGACGATCTATTGGAGCAATGTAACGGCGTGGCTATTGCAACCGGCTTTGTTCCTGCATTTTGTACTGACGTTCCCGGAAAAGAAGCATTTCCTACGGAAGCACAAGTGGATAGTGCCGGGGATTTACATAGCTCCCATCGGCTTGCTTCTGTTACACATCACGGCTCTGCTGTGGATGGTACCGACGGAGCGACTCAGGCGTGGCCTTGACAGGATCGAGATGGTGTACCTGGCGGCGTTTTTCATTATCGCCACTGGGGTGTTGTGGCGCAGCTACCGGCGTGCGAACACGCCGGTATTGCGGCAGCAACTGAAATGGGTTACCCGAGGAACGATCCTCTCGATCGCTCCCTTTACTCTGTTTTACGCCGTGCCTTTCCTGTTCGGGGCCGTACCCAACGGGCTGATGCGGGTATCGGTGCTCTCCCTGGTGTTCCTGCCGCTGACGTTCGGATACGCCATCTTCCGTTACCGCTTGATGGATGTTGACCTCATTTTCAAGCGCGGAGTGGTGTACACGCTGGCGGCCGCGTCCATCGCCGGGGTTTACTTTGCTTTAGTCGCAGGGGTGGCCGAGGTAGTCCACCTGCGCGTGCCCAGCAGCGGCCCGATCGGGATGGTCATTGCTGTATCGATAATCGCGATCCTGTTCGATCCGGTGCGCAAGTGGATTCAGGACAAGGTTGACCAGTTCTTTTACCGCACTCGATACGATTACCGCAGAACGCTCATCGACTTTGGACGGGACCTCGGTTCGGAGACTGATCTGGATAAGATGCTCAGTTCTGCGGTGGACCGGCTCTCGCGCACATTGTTGGTCGACCGTATGGCCATTTTCCTTGCCGCCGGTGACGACGAAAAGACCCAGTTCGTGCTGGGCAAGTCGTTCGGCATTAGCCAGACTGCGGGTCTGGACTTAAATTTCCTCGGCGCGCCGCGACCGGAGATGGAGCAAGGGCACTTGTTCTTCGACAACACCCACCAGGTCCCGAGAGAAACCCCGAGTGCACAGGCGACTATTGCGAAACTGGATCTGAATTACTACATTCCGTGCCGGGCGCAGCAGCGTACGATCGCGTTTCTGGGATTGGGCAAGACCATCGAGGGTGATTTCCTCTCCAGCGAGGACGTGGAACTGCTCGAGACGGTAGCTGGATATGTGGGAATTGCGATCCAGAATGCGCGGCTCTATGCTTCGCTTGAACAAAAGATCACCGAATACGAGCGGCTGAAGGACTTCAACGAAAACATCGTGGAGTCGATCAGCGTGGGCGTGCTGGCAGTGGACCTCGAAGACAGAATCGAATCGTGGAATTCGCAGATGGAGGTAATGTACGCCCTTCCTCGCTCTCTAGCCTTGAGAAAGCCGATCAGCGAGGTACTGCCGGCGGCGTTTGTGGAGGAGTTTTACCGGGTACGGCAAACACCCGGGATCCACAATTTGTACAAGTTTCGCCTGGGCACGCCAACCGGCGAGACACGCGCCGTGAACGTGGCCATCGCGCCACTGGTTACCAAGAAATTCAACGTAATCGGGCGGCTGATTATTGTCGACGACATCACCGAGCGGATGGAACTGGAGTCGCAGCTGTCGCAAGCAGACAAGCTGTCGTCCATCGGGTTGCTAGCGGCGGGCGTAGCACATGAGGTTAATACTCCATTGGCGGTGATCTCTTCCTATGCCCAGATGCTTTCCAAACAAGTGCAAGGGGACCGGGGAAAAGCGGAGCTTTTGGAAAAGATCACGCGATCGACGTTCCGCGCGTCTGAGATTGTTAACAATCTTCTGAACTTCTCGCGTACCAGCGGCACCGAGTTCAGCGATGTCGATGTGAACAAGGTGATCAGCGACACATTGGCTCTTCTGGAGCACCAATTCAAGGTTGGGCAGGTCAGTGTGCGAAGAGAATTCACTCCACGCCTGCCGGTGATTCATGGCAATGCCGGCCGGTTGCAGCAGGTGTTTTTGAACCTGTTCCTGAATGCCAAAGACGCGATGCCCGGCGGCGGCACCCTGCGTGTTGCGACCTCCAATGGAAGCGGCGTGAGCGTGACCGTCTCCGATACGGGCAGCGGCATTGCGCAAGAACATATCAGCCGCATTTACGATCCGTTTTTTACCACCAAGACTAATGCACGCAATGGCCAAAACCGAGGCACCGGCCTCGGACTAAGCGTGACTTACGGGATCATCCAGGAGCACGCCGGCAAGATCCGCGTTGAGAGCCGACCGGGTACGGGCACGACGTTCTACCTGGATTTTCCGCTGACAAGGAAGGCAGTCAATGTCTGAAGCCACTTTGATTACCCCTCACAACCTACGGGACATTATTCCCTCTCCTGCCGGATCCGTGCTGATCATTGATGACGAGGCAGAGATCCGCGAGTCGTTGCGGACGCTGCTGGAAATCGAAGGCTACGAAGTGGAGGCGACGGGCACCGGGGAGGGAGGCCTGGCGCGAATCGGCGATCGTGCTTTTGACCTGGTGCTGCTCGACCTGGCGCTGCCCGATCGTAATGGGCTCGATCTGCTCGCCGAATTGCGCGGGCAGGATGCTTCCCTGTCGGTCATCATGATCACCGCGTATGGCACGGTGGAGAATGCCGTAAGGGCCATGCAATCGGGAGCGGTAAACTTTATTCAAAAGCCGTGGGACAACGAGAAGCTGCTGGCGGATGTTCGCGCCGCGGTGGCACGGCATCGCGCAGAGGAAGAGAACGTTCAGCTCAAGCGCGCGCTCAAACAGCGATACAACTTTGAAAACATCGTGGGCAAAAGCGAGCCCATGCTGAAAATTTTCGATTTGGTGGCGCAAGTCGCACCCAGCCGCTCGACCGTCCTGCTCCAGGGAGAGAGTGGAACGGGAAAAGAATTGATCGCCAAGGCGATTCACCTTAACTCGCCGCGGCGAGAGCGCTCCTTTGTTCCGGTGAACACTGGATCCATGCCACCGGACTTGCTGGAATCGACCCTCTTTGGGCACGTCAAGGGCGCCTTCACCAGCGCCGTCGCCTCCAAAAAGGGGCTGTTTGAGATCGCCGACCGGGGCACGTTGTTCCTGGACGAAATCGGTACAATGAGCCTGGACACGCAAAGCAAGATTCTGCGGGTGCTGCAGGATCGCAAGTTCATGCACCTGGGCGGCGTGCAGGAGTTGCAGGTTGACGTAAGAATCATTGCCGCTACCAACGTCGATTTGCGACAGCTGGTGCGCGAGGGCAAGTTCCGTGAGGATCTTTTCTATCGTTTGAATGTCATCACCATCGACTTGCCGCCGCTGCGGGAGCGCAAGGAAGACATTCCGCGGCTGGTGGATCATTTCGTGCGCAAGTACTCGGAGGAAAATGAAAAGCCACTGCGGCGACTAACGCCGGAAGCATTACGGCTGCTGGTGAATTATTCGTGGCCGGGCAATGTGCGCGAGTTGGAAAACGTAATCGAGCGAGGAGTCGTGCTTTCGTCGGACAGTGAGATCATTCCTGAATTGCTCCCTGATCAAATTGCCGGGCGCGGGAGCGCCTTCCCCATAGTGGAACACCGTCCCGATGCCTCGCTGTTTGAAATTGTCGAGAACTGCGAGCGGCGCATCATCATCGACATGCTGGAGAAATGCAATTGGAACCAGACCGAGGCAGCGGAGAGGTTCCGGGTACCGCTATCGACGCTTAATCAGAAGATTAAGCGGTTAAATATTGAGATCAAGAGAAAGAATGGTTTCAAGTAGTTGCCGATTGCCAGCCGCTGGGGGTATTGCTGCAGATGGTGGTCGTGTGGGTACGGTTTGTAGTCGAGAAAGAATGGGCAGGAATTCAAAGCGTGTCTAGAGGCTGATCCAGACCTCTGCTATATTGCGAAGTGACCCGGACCTCCGCTGTGCGGGTTTCGCATGATGCTGCTCTCACCAGGAGAATTCGCGAAAGGGAAGGTTCAGTCGGTGCAGGACTACGTCCTGCTGGCGGTACGCTCCATCAGCAATCTGTTTCGTCCTCCCCAATATCTGGCGGACACGATCCAGCAGGCGGACATCGTCGGGGTGGGTTCGCTGCCGATCGTGCTCTCGGCATGCTTCTTCACGGGCGCCGCACTAGCGCTTAACAGCGCCGCTACCTTGGGCAGATTCGGGGCTCTTACCCTTATTGGACAACTGGTGGCCATCGGCATTGTACGGGAACTGGGGCCGGTGCTGGCAGGGTTGGTGGTAGCCGGACGGAATGCTTCGGGCATGGCCAGCGAACTAGGATCGATGATTGTGACCGAGCAGATCGATGCCATGCGCGCGTTGGGCAGTGATCCCACCAAAAAATTGGTTACCCCGCGGGTTATATCAACGGTAATCATGATGTTCTTTCTAACCATTCTGGGAGATTTTCTGGGCCTGAGTGGAGGATATGTTATTTCTCGGTTTATGCTGGGAATGAATTCGCACCAGTACTGGAGCAATGCCTGGCAGACTCTAGGATTTTCCGATGTATTCATCGGGCTGACGAAACCGCTCGTGTTCGGCTTCATCATAGCTACGATCGGCTGTTATTTTGGACTATCCACGAAAGGCGGGACGCAGGGCGTCGGACGTTCAACCACCGAGGCGGTGGTGGCGGCAATGATCCTGATCATCGGTGTAGATGTTTTTATAACGCAACTACTGGTAACCATTCTCGGACCGTAACCGCAGTGGATGACGCGCATTAACCAATGAGTGCACCTCCTACTCTTGTCGAACCATCAGAAGCAATCCGGCCGCAGCCGGTACAGGAAGCAGTGGTCTTCCGAGAGGTGAGCATCGCCTTCGAAGAGAAGCAGGTCTTGAATGGCATCTCCTTTCGCCTACCGTATGGGCAGACGAAAGCGATCTTCGGAGTTGCGGGGTCGGGAAAAAGCACGATCCTGAAACTGGCAATCGGGTTGATGCGACCCGATGGCGGGCACATCTACACCTTGGGCGAGGATGTCACCCAGATGAAGGAAAAGGCGTTGTTCGAATTGCGCCGGCGTGTGGGCATTGTGTTTCAGGAGAGCGCGCTGTTTGATTCGCTCACCGTACGCGAAAACGTCGGATTCAGTTTGTATGAGGAAGGGGGAACAGCGGAGTCCGAGATCGAAGAGCGGGTACGCGAGGTGCTACGGTTCGTGGAACTGGAGCACACACTGGACTTGTTTCCCTCCGAGTTATCCGGGGGCATGCGCCGTCGGGTGGCGATCGCGCGCGCGATCATAACAAGACCAGAACTATTACTGTATGACTCGCCTACGGGCGGTTTGGATCCAGTTACGTCGACCACGATCGTCGAATTGATCATTAAACAACGAGACTTATACAAGACCAGTTCTCTGCTGGTCACACACCGGCTACAAGACGCTTTCATTATGGCTACCCATTATTTTGATACGGGGGAGAACCGGATGAAACCGCTACCCCCTGGACAAGGGTGTGAAGTGCCTCTGAGCTTTCTGATTCTGCGCGATGGAAAAGTGATATTCGATGGAGATGCTCAGGAATTAACCCACACCCGGGATGAGTATATTCGGGAGTACATTTCCTAATATTGCCCAATTCGACACCTTGCTTTCCCAGCAATACGGCGCGCGGCTACCGGCAAGCCAGTGACAAAGTTGTAGGTGCTCGAGACAGAATCGGGGAAACGAAGAACGCCGCCACCCCACCCGAGCGCCTGCCAGTTTCAACCGGGGAGGAACGCCAATGTAATCGCGGATTGGCTGTTCAAATTTTGTCAGCAGCTGGCGGAATCAATGCACGCAGCTTCGAGAGTGGACGCAATTCATCGGGTATCAGAATGAGGAGCGCAGGGGGGTCCCCAGCCGGAAACCACTACAGGTGCTTTGCGGCTTCCCATAATTCTTCATAATTCTTCTTCTCTTTGGCGAGGACACCGCCACCCGATTTGCCTTCGCGGCTGTCCACGCCGTTGCTTCCCGAAGTTTCTGAGTGAGCGCGACGGGGCGTTGTTCCCGATAGCCTTTTCGTCGATAGCGCTGGGATGTATATCCTACGTGCGCCTAAGGGTATCCAACGCCTACATGCGCGATTCGAGGAACGACCTTTGCCGAGTCCGCCTGCCGGTCATTCATGTACCGTCTAAACCAGATGACTAACCCTGAAGCGCCAGGCTTCAGGCCGTGTTCGAAGTAGCTAACAGAATCCTGGCGCAGAGGGCAAAGTGTTACGCGGCAGCTTCTTTTTTGGCTTCCTCCTCTTGCATTGCCTTGCGGCGCGCGGCGATGCGATCCTCAAAGAGTTTCAGTGTGGTGCGACCTTTTTCGCTGCGATTAACGAGTTTCTCAATGTTTCCCCACATCGTAGGAGACTGGAATTTGTCGCGTAGTTCCTGAAGAAAGGGGTGGACTTTGGCAAAGATGAAAAACATCTCGCCGCAAAATGATGTTTCCATAAAGAGATCTTCGTTGAGCGCCCCGTGAAGCACGAGCGAAGCAGCCATTTCCCAATAACCACCCACCTGGCGCAGCCAATTGTTTTCCTGGGTACCCAGAGACATACCGATTTTGTAGAAATCGTCGACGTTCTCCGGCCAGAAGTTGACTAGCCACCAATTGCGGGCTTTGCGCATCTCCGATTCACGGCGCAATTCGTACAGTTTGAGAATCAGTTCAGCATCGGTAGGCGTAGCTGACATTTACTCCTCCTGACAATTTGTGATTTGGGATTTACAACGCAATCATGAACCCCGGCTGCCAGAAGAGACGAGATGGACTGCTAATTGGATTCTAAAATTAGCAAGGTACAAAATTTAGGCGACGGGAGCTGCTTCGACAGAGCGCTCATAGTCGCACTCTTTATTGGGGCAGGCGATCACCGGACCTGACTTGAGCGTCTTCTCTACCAGATATTGATTGCCACAGATTGGGCATTTCTCGGCTATTGGTTTGTTAGCGGAGGTAAATTTACAACTCGGATAGTTCGAACAACCATAGAACGTGTTGCCCTTACGGCGCGCGCGTTTCTCGACAATCTCACCATCTTCGCAATCCGGGCATTTCACGCCAATGAAGTTCTGTTTGACGAACTTGCAGTCGGGGTAACCGCTGCAGGAGGTGAACTCACCGTAACGGCCATGACGAATGACCAGGTTGCGGCCGCACCTGGGACAGGTTTCTTCCAGTGGGATATCCGGGACTCTCTTGCCCTGATCGAGCCGCCGGGTGGTTTTGCAATCCGGGTAGCCGGTGCAGGCCATAAATTGACCGAAGCGTCCGCGCTTTAAGACCATGACTCGGCCGCAGTTTTCGCAATATTCCTCCTGCGAGGTTTCCTGCATGTCGGCGGAGTCCAGATCAGGCAGGTTGATCGGATTTTCTTTGGTGAATGTGCAACTGTTGGGATCGTCTTTGTCGTAAGAGCTGCAGGCGTAGAAGGAGCCGTGCTTACCCCATTTGATTACCAGGGGAGAACCGCAACGCTCGCATTTTTCGTCCGTGGGCTTCTCCATACGCTTGATATTTTCCATGTGTTTCTCTGCGTATTTGAGGTCCTTGGCGAAACGCCTGTAGAACTCTGCCAGGGCGTCGGTCCACTTCTCCTTGCCTTCTTCGATCTCGTCCAGCTCTTCCTCGAGGCGAGCCGTATACTGTACGTCAAAGATGTCACGGAAGTTGTCGACCAGAAGGTCGGTCACCACTAGACCAATTTCCGTCGGGACAAATTTGCCGCCAAGTTTCTGCACGTATTGGCGCTCTTGGATGGTGCTCAGGATGGCGGAATATGTGGATGGACGGCCAATGCCACGCTCCTCCAGTTCTTTCACCAGCGAAGCTTCGTTGTAACGCGGGGGCGGCTCGGTAAAGTGCTGCTCCGGCTTCAGGGCCTTGAGTGTGAGCTTCTGGCCGACTTCGAGCGGCGGCAATTTATGCTTAAGCTCCTCGTCCTCCTCGTCTTTGCCTTCCTTCGACTCCTCATAGATCTTAAGGAAACCCTCAAACTTGAGCACCGAGCCAGTCACTCGGAACCAGAAGATTTCGTTGTCCGACTTGGCATCGATGTCCACCGTCGTCTGATCGAAAACGGCAGGATTCATTTGCGACGCCACAAAACGCTGCCAGATCAACTTGTACACCTTGTACTCATCTTCTTTTAGATACTGCTTGATCTGGTCGGGGTGGCGCAGAGCGGAAGTTGGCCGGATTGCTTCGTGCGCCGCCTGCGCTTCTTTCTTTTCTTTAAATGTGTTAGGGGATTCGGGTAAAAACTTCGGTCCGTATTCCTTGCGGATATAGTCGCGAACCTCGCCCAGCGCTTCGTTGGAGACGCGGGTCGAATCGGTACGCATATAAGTGACAAGGCCGACCAGGCCTTCCTCGCCCAGTTCAATGCCTTCATAGAGGCGCTGAGCAATCATCATGGTACGCTTCACGCTGAAGCGGAGCTTGCGGGATGAATCCTGTTGCAGCTTGCTGGTCGTAAAGGGAGCGGCGGCATTGCGGCGGCGCTCCTTTTTATCTACCGAGCGGACAAGCCAGGCCGCTTTCTCCAGAGCGGCACGAATTTTCTCAGCGTCTTCGCCATTGCCGATTTCGATTTTCTCTTCGCCCTTGCCGAGAAAACGTGCATCGAATGCGGGCGGCTTGGCAGCCTGCAGGTGGGCATCAATCGTCCAGTATTCCCTCGGCTCGAAAGCCTTGATCTCACGTTCACGCTCGACGATCAGGCGCAGAGCGACGGTTTGGACGCGACCTGCGGAAAGGCCACGGCGCACCTTGTCCCATAACAGAGGAGACACCTGATAACCGACAAGACGGTCGAGGACGCGGCGAGCTTGTTGTGCCTCCACGAGATTGCGATCTATTTTACGGGGATGTTCGAAAGCTTCGCGTACTGCGCGCTGGGTGATCTCGTTGAAGGTCACGCGCTGAATGCGTAGCCCGTTGTCGCTCTTCTTTTTTCTTTTCCTCTTGCTGCCGTCACCCAGTTCTTCGGCAAGGTGGGCGGCGATGGCTTCGCCTTCACGATCCGGGTCAGGCGCGAGAAAGATGGATTCAGCAGACTGAGCCAGCTTCTTTAGCTTGACCAGTACTTTCTCTTTGCCCGGAATCACGGTGTATTCGGTATCGAAATCTTTGTCGATGTCCACACCCAGGGTGCTCTTGGGCAGGTCTTTAACGTGCCCAAGAGAGGCTTCGACGGTATATCCTCGCCCAAGATATTTCTGGATGGTTTTCGCCTTAGCTGGCGATTCGACGATGACTAAACCTTTCGGCAATGGTTCCTCTGCGGGTTGTGGTTGAGTTTGAAGCTAGCATGAATGGGAGCGAATCAACAAGTTGGGCAGCACGCTTCTAGCTGTTAGCAGGCTACAACCCGCTGACGTGTGCGCGCGTAACTGGCTGAATCCGTTGCACAAACGAGTAAGCATCGGCTCGACTTCCATCACCGCTTGCTCGAGTGGTTCCAACTGACAATCTGAAGAAACCCAAATTCCGCTTGAGCAGCGCTCCTTCTTCGATTCCGTTCCGATCTGGGTGCGATCTGTAAAACCAGGTAAACTCGCCGTCTGATCGCCTCCCGCAAATTCCTCTAATACTTACTTGCGACCGAGCCTGCCGAGCGAGTAACCGTGGTTCAACCCTATAGCTCCGGATGCACGGAACCCGGGCGCCGCTCGATAACCCTCGATACTCCGAGGGTGCGGTTTCAGCCAGACCTTAAAGGCTTTACCTGAGCTCTTCGATTCTTCAGCCAGGTACGGCATCGCGCCCGGAGCCAGCAGCAGGCGACTAGAAGCCTCCTACAAAATTCTTCCCCCGCAGCAACTCTGCCTTTCCAGCAAGCTCCAGCTGGAAGATGGCCGTAAGTATCTCGAAATACGAGACTTCTGACTCCAGAAGTTCCACAATCTCAATCAATATGGGTGACCTCACCGGTTTCGGGGAGAGAGCAAAACGCTTCTTGCAGCGAGGTCCGGGTTCCGGGTCCTCCCATCAGATGCCGCGGGAGCCGATTGCGATTCACCCGCCTTCGGAGCCACCGCCAAGAGTAGCTCGGAGGGAAGCTCCTCTCCAGGATATTCCCGGGTCACCCCAGCCTGGCGCTCTCTTTAATCAAGGCACGAGACCCGGAATTTGGTGGTTATACCGGGAACGGCAACGCCGCGGTTCTGCTCTAAGGCGCAGCTAGCGGCGTCCTGGGTGCCGCTGTGCGGCTGTATTTCGGCCCTAGACGACTCAGACCCGGTGGAGAGGACCCTTGACGATCCAAGTGCGGATGGGGGAGTCTTTTCGGGCGGCAAAGGTCCCAATGGGAAACTCGGAAATGTGGGTGTCGCTTGCATTGAAGATCTGATCAGAGGGTCGGCTGTTTTCTTGGAATTACCCACATCCACGCTGATGCCAGAGACCGCAAGCGTGTTCCCCGTGGCAGCGCGAGCACCGCGATCTGCGACACTACCAATGCCACAAAAAACGTGCGCTGATGATGTACTAATCCAGGCGGCCGATCGCAGGTCAGGAGCTCGTCCATAACAGTACCTTATGGCGTGAGCCAATGACCGCAACGCCAGGCGGGAGCAGCGTCTCCGGATGTCTATCCACGAAGTTAGAGTACCTGGGGAGAATCGATATTGGCACAGGGCTTGAGGCTCAGAGAGGACGAATCGAGGAGGAACCAGCTATGTCCTAGCCGAACCGGCGAACACAATTCCTCCGTGCGCGTTCAAGAGATTTTCCGGGAGCCAAGCATTGGGGTGATGTCGCTGGATTCGGACAGCCTAAAGTTTGGTGAGAGGGTGAAAAGGCTGCCTCCATTCCCCGAAATCCTCGACGATACGGGCGTGTACCGTCGGTCTTAAGCCCGGCAGTTAAGGCAAGACCAGCCAGAGTAGCACCTTCGATCTGGGGTCCGTCTCGGGTAGCCGTGCCGCGCGGGCTGCGATACGTCTCATACAGACAGGCACGCGACCGGAGGGACAGTGTTTAGGTTGGGAAGCAAAGGGGTTTGTTAGAATATCGAGTCTTGATAGGGAGTGCTGTCGCTAGCAACGAGCTGAATCAGTCCGCCGCTGCTACCCCGGGCCTACGCCAAAGATAAATGACTCGCCGGCTGCGCATCTCTGCGATTTCGTACCTGAACACGGCGCCGCTTCTGTGGGATTTTGAGCACGGGACAGCGGGATCTCAATTCGACATTGCCTACACGATTCCGTCGGGGTGCGCGGCTGCTCTGGCGGAGGGGACCGCGGATATTGGCATTATTCCGGCTGCCGCTTACTCCAGCATTCCGGGACTGGTCATTCTTCCCGACATAGCGATTGCTGCCCGGCGTGCGGTTCGGTCCATCCTGCTGGTCAGCAAAGTTCCGGCGGATCAGGTTCGCACCGTGGCCTTGGATACATCATCCTTGACGTCGGTAGCGCTAACTAAAGTGATTTTTGAAAAATGGATGGGCGGAGGACGAACATTCACGTCCATGCCTCCGGACCTGGACATCATGCTCGCCGAGCATGATGCGGGGCTGGTGATCGGTGATCCGGCGTTGCAGGTGGATCGCAGGCGATATTTGACGTTTGATCTTGCCGAAGAGTGGGTACGGTTGACTGGCAAGCCTTGCGTTTTTGCCTTCTGGGCTGTCCGGGAAACGGCATTGGTGGATGCTGGAGGACTGGACCTTACAAGCATTTTTCAACACTCCCGGGACACTGGGCTAACGCCTGAGCACATTGATCGAATCGCCCGGTCGTGGGGCCCGCGGCTGCACATGACGGGAGATGATGTGAAAAGCTATCTAACGGAGAACATTGAGTACCATCTCGACTCCGAGACGCTGGATGGGCTACTCCTCTTCTATAAGTACGGCTTGGAATGTGGTGCTCTTCCCAGTGCGCCTCCCGTCCGATTCCATGAGCAGCCTCGCCTGGTAAACCGTTGACGGGGCATACCATCGCGGCGTCGCGAAACTGCTTCTAACGAACAACTATGGGGCTGCGTATCTATGCGATAGCGGCGCTGTCCTTGACGCAGCGGGTCAGCGGTTTGGGCGGCGTTGGGCTAATTGTCGTCGGGATAGCGGACAACTCGGTCGTGCCGCTCCCTGGCAGTATGGACGTATTCACGATCTGGCTGGCGGCGAACAATCGGCATTTGTGGTTTTATTACGCTGCCATGGCGACTCTGGGGGCCCTCATCGGCGGTTACATTACCTACGCGATCGCGCGACAAGGGGGCAAAGAGGCACTAGAGCACAGGTTTGATAAGCAAAAAGCCGAGAAGCTGTTTAAGAAATTCGAACGTCGGGGATTCTGGGCGGTTGCCATTGCTTGCTTGTTACCGCCGCCGTTCCCCTTAGTCCCAGTCCTGCTGGCGGCGGGAGCGCTGCAGTATGAGCGCAAGAAGTTCATCGGCGCAATCGCGACGGGCCGGGGCATTCGCTTTACTGTGGTGGCCGGTATGGGGGCCATTTACGGAGACGCTATCGTCGCATTCTTCGACCAGTACTACAGGCCTGCGTTGTACACGCTGATCGCGCTCGCTGTCATTGGAAGCATAGTCGCGCTCTACCAGTATCAGAGATACCGGCGGCGGAGGCGGGGGGTGGCGGTGCAGCAGGCAGCGAGCAAGAGCATAGCATCACGGAACGATCGAACATCCACCCCAGAGACACAGAGATAAAGATCAACACGAGTCCCGAGGGCGGCGATGTGAAGAACAAAACTCAATCTTGGGGGTACCCTCGTAGTCCCCGGGGCGCATTTTGTTTCTCCCGAAATTTGGAGCGCGACTCTCAACTCCGCTAGAATCATCACAGGTGATGTGACTATGTCGCTGAGCAAACAGCAGGCGTTGGAGATGTTCTGGTCTGATGACCTGATTGGGATTGGCATGGAGGCCGATGCCCTGCGGCGCAAGCTGCATCCCGATGGTGTGGTCACTTACATCATTGACCGCAACATCAATTACACCAATTACTGCACCGAGTACTGCACCTTCTGCGCTTTCTATCGACCCCTGAAGGGAGCGCGGGCAAAGGAAGGATACATCCTGGACTTCGACACGATCTATGACAAGATCCGCGAGACAGTGGAACTGGGCGGGACGGGCGTGTTAATGCAGGGCGGGTTACATCCCGATCTGAAGATCGAGTGGCACGAGCAGATGCTGCGGGGGATCAAGCAGCGCTTTAAGGTTCACCTGCACTGCTATTCGGCGTCGGAAATCATCGCGATTGCGGAATACAGCGGGCTGACGATTCGCGACACGATTCTGCGGCTACGCGACGCTGGGCTGGACTCTATACCAGGAGGGGGAGCTGAAATCCTCGATGACGAGGTACGTTACAAAATTGCGCGGCTGAAATGCCTGACCGAGGATTGGCTCAATGTGCATCGCACGGCGCATCGGTTGGGCATGCGGACCACAGCGACCATGATGTTTGGCGTTGGCGAGAAATCCGAACACCGCGTGAATCACTTCCAACGACTTTATGAACTGCAGGAAGAGACTGGTGGTTTCACAGCATTTATCCCGTGGACGTTTCAGCCCGCGAATACCGCGCTGGGTGGTCGGCATTGGGATGAAGCAACGGCAGTCGAGTATCTGAAGACCTTGGCTATCTCGCGGTTGTTCCTGTCAAACTTCCAGAACGTGCAATCCAGTTGGGTCACGCAGGGATTGAAAGTGTGCCAGCTCGGGTTGCGATTCGGCGGAAACGATGTCGGATCAGTGATGCTGGAGGAAAACGTAGTACGGGCAGCAGGCGTGAGCAATTGTACGACCGAGGAGGAGTTACGGCGGATTATCCGCGACGCGGGATTCCGGCCGGCACAGAGAGACACGCTGTACCGGACGTATTTCCTCAATTAGCATTGTTCAAAAAGGAAAACGGCCTTCCGCAAGGGCGGTAAATCAAGTCGGTCTCATCCCAGTCCCCAAATCCAACACCCACAAAAAGTATGAACTTGCCCGTGCGCTGTCGGCACAACTCAAAACCGGCAACAGAAGCCAGGAGTGGAACTGGCGGAGCCGAATCTTACCTGTGACCTTGACCAGGTCATGCTTCCGTTGCACGACAGGCCCGCCAAATGAGCCTAACCGCTCGTCAGCGATTTCGAATGTTCGCCAGGTTGTAGACAGATCCAAGTACGGCAAGTCGTGGCCATTTGCTCTTTGGCGTTTTGGTTGCTTAAACGCGGGATTGCGCCGTTGAGCCTCGACCGAGCTCAAACCCGAGGGCTTCCTTTAGCAGCATCGTGGTCCAAGATCCAGGTGGCGAGCAGTTGAGAAAGGCGCCGTACAGGCGGTTTCCGGCCAGCTGCAGTATGCCAGCTACACGGGGTCAGCGACGGAGACGGACAGTTTCACGATCAACGATAGGAAGGCAGGCGATATTGTGTATTTCGGGAGAAGAGCGGGTTCTTCGAGGTGAGAGATCATCGCCCGAGGAATAGTGGCACTGCGGGCTGGGAAAGGGGCACAGTGAATGTAGATCGATTGCCAGCACCGGGGTGGTCGAGGCGGCGTTCGAGGGCAACAGGAGCGGACCCGCGAACCAGGTCATTGTAGTCGCTTGGCAGGATGGACAACAGCGCAAGTGCCGCGATCTCTAGCGAGTAGGCGCAGCGGATCGATACGGCCATTCACTGATCGGGACCTTAGGCCCGACGAATACCCGTTAATTGCCGCGGACGATGTCGAGGATGGGGCCTACTTGCATCCCGATTTTTGAAAAGCGGTGGGAAGGGGGTGGCGGGTCGTCGAGGTCGCTGGAAAGCAGACACTGGAGGTGCTACTCCAGGCACAGGGTAGGCGGGGGAATAAACTCAGGTAGAATATTGCGTTCGGCAGGCTATTGAGACTGCCTCGGGAGCTTCGTCTGCACTCATTCGCAATTTGTTTTTCAGCCTGGCTCTGGCTGAGCGCGCCGCGTGGCATCACGCATTACATACGCTCGCATTTTCTGGACCCCACTTTTCGCGGGCTTTATCACGCAAATGCATTTGATCTCTGCCTCTTGGTTCCGTACTTCATCGTCTTAGTTCTGCTGGCGTCGTACGGAGTACATCGCTACATCCTGGTCTATCTGTATTACAAACACAAGAACAGGCACACCAGCGAGCCAGCGCGGCGATTCGAGGAGTCACCACGGGTAACCATTCAGCTGCCTATTTTCAACGAGCAATACGTGGTGGGGCGGCTGATCGAAGCAATCTGTCACCTGGATCATCCGAAGGACAAGCTCGATATCCAGGTGCTGGATGACTCGACGGATGAAACCGTGGCGGTAGCATCCAGTTTGGTTGAGCATTATGCAGGACTCGGATACCCCATCACCTACCATCACCGGAGTAACCGCGAAGGGTTTAAGGCGGGAGCTCTGGCGGAAGGACTCAAGACGGCGCGTGGCGAATTCGTGGCTATCTTCGACGCTGATTTCACTCCGGCGGAAGATTTCCTGCGGCGGACCATTGATCACTTCACTGACCCCAAAGTGGCCATGGTGCAAACTCGCTGGACGCACATCAACCGACACTATTCGTTTTTGACAGAAGTCGAGGCCATTCTGCTCGATGGGCATTTCGTGCTCGAACATTCCGGGCGGGCGCGCAGCGGAGTATTTTTTAATTTTAACGGGACTGCCGGAGTCTGGAGGCGGGCGGCAATTGAAGATGCGGGCGGATGGCAGCATGACACTTTGACCGAAGACACGGATCTGTCATACCGGGCACAGTTGAAAGGTTGGAAGTTTGTTTACCTGCAAGACGTCGAATGCCCGGCGGAGCTTCCGGTCGAAATGACGGCATTCAAGACGCAGCAGGCGCGCTGGGCAAAGGGATTGATTCAGACGGGCAAGAAGATCCTGCCCCAGGTGTTGAAAAGTAATGCGCCTTTCCATACCAAGCTGGAGGCATGGTATCACCTGACATCCAATCTAAGTTACCCGCTCATGGTGGTATTGTCGGTGCTGCTGCTGCCGGCCATGATCATCCGCTTCTATCAGGGCTGGTTCCAGATGCTCTATATCGACCTGCCCCTATTCGTGGCGTCGACATTTTCGGTTTCGAGTTTTTACCTGGTATCGCAAAAGGAACTGTTCCCGGGAAAGTGGTATCGCTGTCTGGTGCACTTGCCTTTCCTGATGGCGCTGGGAATCGGGCTGACCGTTACAAATACGCGCGCCGTATTGGAAGCCTTGGTCGGACAGCAAAGCGCGTTTGCAAGGACACCAAAGTACCGGGTGGAGTCGAAGAAGGATAAAGTGCGCGCAACAAAATATCGACGCGGGCTCGGCTGGGTGCCGTGGATCGAACTGCTGATCGGATCTTATTTCGCGCTCACCGTTTACTACGCGATTGAAAACGAAAACTACATAACCGTTCCCTTCCTGATCTTGTTTGTGCTGGGATATTGGTACACGGGATTGATGTCGCTGATGCAAGGCCGCTTGGCTGCATTTTCCTTGCGGACCGAGTCGCAGAATGCCAAACCCTATGCGGTGGGTGTTTAACCGAGCAACATTCTTTTTCGCAGTCATGTGATTTAGAATTCGCTACCGCAAGCGCGCAAACCGAATACACGTACGCCGGTGGTTCGAGGAGGCTCCCGATGCGCCAGCCTAGGGTCCTCGCTTTCGCATTCCTGTCGCTAGTGGCGCTGTCAGGCTGTGGTTCGGCTCACAGCGCCGATGAAAAGTATTTCCTGATCACCGCAAACATTCAGGTTCCTTACTGGAAGACGGCTAAGGCGGGGTTCTCACAGGCAGCTTCAGAGTTGAAAGTGCGGTCGGAGGTTGCCGGACCCGACAGCTATGATCCCAGGGCCGAGCAGCAGGCCCTCGAGAATGCATTGGCGCAAAAACCTAGCGGCATTCTGGTCTCGGCTGCCGATCCACAATTGTTGAATGATGATATTGATAAGGCCATCGGAATGGGCATTGTCGTATTGACCGTCGATTCGGACGCTCCTCGGAGCAAACGCCTGTTTCTGATCGGCACGAATAACTATCAGGCTGGCTTGTCAGGGGGGCAGCGCCTAGTCAAGGAAATGCACGGCAAAGGCAACGTGGTGATTTTCACCATGCCGGACCAGGTCAATCTCCGTGAAAGACTGCAAGGGTACAAGGATTCGATGCAGAGCTCGCCAGGCATGAAAATAACGCGTGTCGTAGACATCAAGGGCGATCCGCGCATTGCCTTCGACACGGCGACTGAGATCCTGGGCAAGGAGCGTAAT
>JBPYDQ010000432.1:0-4257 GCA_051986135.1 Terriglobales bacterium
TTTTCTGCCGCCGGTCTCATGTTAGCTGCTCTGGCCGGCCGGTCCGAAGGCAAAGCCAAAGCCGATAAGAGTATCCGCAAGCTGAATGAGAACGGCACGCCCGCCGATCCCAAGTCGTTCATCACCCCCATTGTGGCCCACAATGGCTTAATCTACGTGGCTGGTCAGGGCGCCCACGATCCCGGCCCGGCTGAGCAGTTCGAAATTGGCCATCACACCACGATCGTGATGGATAAGGTCAAGAAGCTGGTGGAAACCGGCGGCGGGACCGTGGACACGATTCTGCAACTCACAGTTTTTCTTGCCGACATCAAGTACTACGATGGCATGAACCAGGTGTTCAAGACTTACTTTCCCAATGGTGGTCCAGCCCGCACAACGGTGGCCGTAGCGGCCCTACCCGGAAATTCCCTGGTGGAAATCAACTGTATTGCGGCGGTCGTGAAGTAATCCAACTCATCCCCAGCTCACCGTATTCCGAAGCGAGCAACTCGCGGCAGTGCTGACTGGCGCTCCGGATGGCCTTCCGATTACCTCTGTCACAGGCTATTACACAAGTATTACAAGCGTCACAGCCGTGACCTTGATACTTTAATTCTGGGTCGGCACTTCCAACCCGCCAGCGAAAGGAACTATGGACATTCAGGCTCTCAGAAGAAGGTCACCTGCGGACGAGGAGACTAATTGGATTACTGCCTCGTTCATGGCGGCGTTCCACATTGGCGCGCTCGCCGCATTCTTCTTTTTCAGCTGGAAAGCGCTTTTCATTTCAGCTCTGCTGTGGTGGATCTCGGGAAGCCTGGGCATCGGCATGGGCTACCATCGGCTGCTTACCCATCGGGGATATAAGACGCCCAAGTGGGTTGAGTATTTCCTGACACTCTGCGCCACGCTGGCACTGGAAGGCGGGCCGATCTTCTGGGTGGCCACGCATCGCATTCATCACCAATTTTCCGATCAGGACGGTGACCCGCACTCGCCCCGCGATGGCAAGTGGTGGTCGCATATGGGCTGGATTTTGACCGGTAAATCCATGCACCACGATACGAGCACTCTGGCCCATTACGTTCCGGATCTCGCAAAAGATAAGTTCCACGTCTGGATAACGAAGTACCACTACGTTCCGATGATCGTTTTGGGCATGGCGCTGCTGGCCCTTGGGGGACTGCCGTTCCTGCTCTGGGGAATTTTCCTGCGGACGGTAATGGGACTGCACTGCACATGGTTGGTTAATTCTGCCACGCACATATGGGGCTCTCGCCGTTTCAAGACCCGCGACTTGTCTACGAACAACTGGCTGGTGGCGTTGATGACTTTTGGCGAAGGCTGGCACAACAATCATCATGCCCATCCGACTTCGGCACGCCACGGGCTCAGGTGGTATGAAGTTGATCTGAACTGGTACGGCATTTGGGCGCTGAAGGTGGTCGGGCTGGCCAAGCAGATCAAGGTGGTCAAGCTTTCCGAACTGGCCCGCAAGAACTCTCCTGAGCCGAACGGGAAGTTGATTGTGTTGCCGGCCAAGCCGGCGTCTACCCTGGCTGGCGATTAACATTCGCCAGCAGAAAAAATAACCTCCAACGTGAGCTCCAGAACCTCAGTCGGGCTAACCGGCTCACGCTTCCGCTCTGCCCAGCGCTGAAGCGCTGGGGTATGAGCAGACATTCGAGCCGGAGCCGGAACTCCCGACGAAATTTCACGTGCGCGAGGTTGCGCCCGCCCATGTCGTCAGCACCATTTCACTCGACATGCGAGTCGGCGCAGGAAGCGGTACGACGCTTACCGGTGTTTGATGAAAGTGCCGGCTTCGAGTTCTGAGACCGCCTGACGGAGCTCTTCTTGCGTGTTCATCACGATGGGGCCATACCAGGCCACAGGCTCCTCGAGAGGCTTACCTGAGACCAACAGGAAGCGGATGCCCTCGTTGCCCGCCTCGACCACGATTTCGTCGCCGCGGTCAAACAAGACCAGCGAGTGATTCGCTACATCGTACTTGGCGGGCGCATTTGGATCCGCCGCTTGCTCGGTCAAAACGGCACGCGGATCGGAGGCATCGCGAAACCTGCCTGAGCCTGCGAACACGTAAGCAAAGGCGTTGCGCGTGGTCTCCACCTTGAGTCGCTTACGCCGACCGGGGGGGACGGATATGTCGAGGTAGCTCGGATCGGCGGCTACGCCCTCCACCGGGCCTCGCTTACCCCAGAACTCACCGGAGATGATGCGCGCCCTTGTACCGTCGTCGTCAGTGACTTCGGGGATCGCGACCGAGGGAATGTCCTGATAACGGGGATCGGTCATCTTCAGCGATGAGGGCAGATTTGCCCACAGCTGAAAGCCGTGCATGCGGCCACGAGGGTCGCCCTTGGGCATTTCCTGGTGGAGAATACCACTGCCGGCGGTCATCCACTGCACGTCCCCGGCAGTCATTTTGCCTTTGTTGCCCAGGCTGTCCCCGTGTTCGACCGAGCCTGCCAGCACGTAGGTGATCGTCTCGATGCCCCGGTGTGGGTGCCAGGGGAAGCCAGCCAGATAGTCTTCCGGCTTTTCATTCCGGAAATCATCCAGCAGCAGAAAAGGATCGAATTCCTTCGTTTTGCCGAAGCCGAAGGCGCGCTCGAGCCTAACGCCTGCGCCTTCGATGGTAGGCTTCGGCTGAATGATCTGTTTAATGGGGCGGAGTGACATAGATTCCTCTCTTCTCGACCACGCGGCAGTCGGTTTGATGTGCGCCGCGGGCGAATGACTTAGGCCTTGACGAACTCTAGGTCGAGAGCAATGGTCACCTCGTCGCCGACCAGAAGGCCACCGGTCTCCAGCGCCGCATTCCAGGTCAGACCAAAGTCTTTGCGGTTGATCTTCGTGGTAGCCGACAGTCCCAGGCGGGTGTTACCCCAGGGATCTCTGGCCGGAGCAGTCGGTCCCTCCACATGGAAAACCGCGTTGCGCGTGACCCCATGAATCGTGAGGTTGCCAGCTACGGCCAGTTCTCCGTCGGCAGCGCGGGTTACGCGCGTGGACTCAAATGACAGGGTCGGGAACTTCTCGACCTCCAAGAAGTCCGGACTCTTCAGATGGGCGTCACGCTGAAGGTCGCGGGTGTGGATGGACGCAGCATCGATCGAGGCCTCGACTCGAGAGTTGAGCAGATCGGCGCCATCCACGGTTAACACAGCTTGGAGACGGGTGAATTGACCCTTTACGCTGGAAATCATCATGTGTTTCACCTTGAATTCGGCCACGGAATGAACCGGGTCGAGGTTCCAGGTGGTGGTTGCGGTTTGCGGGGTGGCCACTAGAGTGCTCATAACTGGTCTCCTTTATCGTTTCCTGGGTTAGATTCGTTATACCGATAATCGTTGCAACAAATATTTAAACCAAAAAAATTACTCCACTTGAGAGCGCGAAATACGCAGAAGCTCGCTCAAGGCCTCGAGGCGCTGCCGCCCGAGGTGGCCTAGCTGCTTGCGATGTGCATCCTGCACGGGTTCGTCCAGCCGGGCGAGCAGTTTCAGGCCTTCGGAGGAGATGCGAGTGATCACCGTTCTTCGGTCCAGGGTATCGCGGGCGCGCACGATCAGCCTGCGCTTCTCCAGACGATCGAGCAGGCGCGTAATGTCCGGGTCACGGGTGATCATGCGATTGGCAATTTCGCCACAGGGAAGTCCTTCCCGCGCGCCCCGCAGGATGCGAAGGACGTTGTACTGGGTGGCCGACAGATCCTCCGTTTTCAGCACCCGGGCCGGGCCGCGGGACAGCAGGTCGGTGGTGCGCAGCAGGTCGAGGAAGGCGGCTTCCTCGGGAGAAGCAACCGACTTCGGTCTGGCTGCCGATTGTGACATTCCCCTCATCGAGAAATCCATATTAATCGTTATAACGAATATTGTCAACACAAGGGTTCGAAGTCCCAGGTCAGGGAAGTCATGGGAAGAGGGGGTCCTGATCGAATTAGCCCCCAAATCGAGCGCGGTATTGGCGGCAAACAGGAGAAGGCCGTCATCTGATCGGTGCCGGCGCGCACAGCGCGGCCGATATCACGAGCGGGTTCCGACTGCGCGATAGGGTAGGCTGCCATAGCTGGTGGTTCCCCTAACCATGATTTCCCAAAGATTTAGGATAGCTTCGGTTGGTCCCGGTTGCGGGGTGGCGGAGTGCGTCGTGCACCCCTGTCAGGGTGACAGCGGATGGGCGCTGTGGTATGCCTACCGGAGAGTCTTGGGGATGAATCGTTTCACGAGAGGAACGCCAGCCGTACTAGGA
>JBPYDQ010000433.1:0-4575 GCA_051986135.1 Terriglobales bacterium
GTTTCTCGTTTCTCGGTGCGATAGGTTGTAGGTGCGTGGGTCCACGCGCCAGAATAACTAGGATGAGTTGTAGGGCGCCGGGAAGCGTCGCCATTCCGGCGCGTGAGCCCGCGCGCCCTACAAACACATCGTGCCGAGACACGAGAAACGAAAAACGAGAAACGTAAGACAAGTATGAACTTCCCGATTCCGCTTCCCTCCGATCGCCTGGAACGGCAGATAGCTTTCCTTCTTGAGGCCGACAAACTGAAAGGCGTGCTCCGTCGGAGTTATCTCATTCACGGAGAGCGGCGCGAGAACTCGGGGGAGCATAGCTGGCACGCAGCCCTGTTAACGATGATCCTAGCCGAGTACTCAAACCGTTCGATCGACGTTTGTAAGGTTATCCGGATGATGCTGATCCACGATCTGGTAGAGATCGACGCGGGGGATACGTTCATTTATGACGCTACCGGCAATGCTTCCAAGGCAGTGAGAGAACGAGCGGCTGCCGAGCGAGTATTCGGTTTGTTGCCTGATGACCACCTCCGTACCGATACGGCTTCCCGATAAGCTCGTTGCCGGCTTCGATCGCTTGCCGGACCGTATCTCGCCGAAACATCCGCGAGCGCGCGGTCGACAGCGCGTGCTGCGGGCTACCACGGCGACGACCGCTGGCTGCTGCTGTGGGCGGCGTAGCCAGAGAACACGAGCTGGAGGCAATTACCGGTGAGTTGTTCAATCAGTGCTTGGAGTATAAAGGTTGGCGCCAGAGGGCCGAGCTCTTTGCCGACGAAAGAGTCGGCCGGCGTTTGTTTCAGACTGCTTGGACCTGGGGCGCTGCTCACATCATTGACCAGTGCAGCCGGGGAAAACTTGTCATTGTGGGAAGCGATTGTCGCCCTAGCAACGACTGATTTCTGGATGAGTGGCTGGCTTCCGGTAGCCGGAGCGCGCCTATTGTTCCACGTCATGCGTGCACAGACATTTTTCAACTTAATGGGCGTCGACCGGTTTGCCTGGTGCCTTGAAATTCTTGATTGCCGCGGCCAAGATCAGTCCGGCACAGGCGGGTACAATCAGACCGACAAAACAATCGAAGTAGGAGAGTAGCGAAGCCTGCTGAGTGAGGATGCTGTAAAGTTGGCCCTCCGCCCGGTTTGCCGCCTCGATTGCGGAATATCCAGCGTGAATGAAGGCGCTGGTGACCTGCTGCAGCCAATCGCGATAGATCGAGCTGTCGGCAGTCAAATGTTGCGCGAGAATACTTTGATGAAACTGGCCACGTTGCGCCAACACGGTGTTGGCGAACGTGATGCCGAAACTGCCGCCCTCGTTGCGAAACAAATTCGTGAGGCTGCTGGCCTTATTATTCTTCTCAAGCGGAAGATAGGAATAGGCAACCTGGGTAATCGGGACGGTCAAAAACCCTAGCCCAAATCCTTGCAGCATGCGCGCGCGTGCAAAGGCCCAGTAGTCCGCCTGCAGCGAGAGAAGACTCAGGTGCCAGACGGCAACCCCTAAGAAGAAGAACCCGATGAAGATAAGTCGCTTCGCCCCGACAATCGGGATGAGCCGCACGATGAAAGGCGCCATGGCTACGATAACCAGAGCGCCGGGAGTGAGGACCATACCCGCCGTGGTCGCGTCGTACTTGTCAAGCGTTTGCAGGAGCTGAGGCATCAGCACGGTGGTACTGAACAGGATGAATCCGAAAAGGAAGAAGAGCACACAAGCCAAGGCGAAGTTCCGGTTCGCCAGTAGCGATAGATCGACCACTGGATCTTTGTGGTGAAGCTCCCAAATGATCGCGACGACTAATGCGATTACACTGATCACCGTGAACGTGGTAATGAATGAGCTGCCGAACCAGTCATCCTCTTGACCTTTATCGAGGACCACCTCCAAAGCCCCAAAACCGACTGCGAACAACAGAATTCCAACGTAATCGATCCGCGCATTGCCGGAGGCTTTGATCCGTCGGCGCTCTTCGATAAACGCGGGCGGGTCGGTCACTAACTGGCTGGTTAAGAAAAGCGATAGGAAACCGACTGGGATATTGATGAAAAAGATCCAGCGCCAGGTAGAATTATCTGTTATCCACCCGCCCAGGGTCGGTCCGAGTGCCGGCGCTAGCACAATAGCCATGCTGTAAAGTCCAAAGGCGGCTGCGCGTTTGGCTGGCGGAAAGGTGTCCACCAGCATCGCCTGTTCCGAAGGAGCTAAGCCGCCCCCAGCCACCCCCTGCAACACCCGAAAAAAGATTAAGAGTCCAAGGTTCGGAGCCACCCCGCACAGGAACGAGCTGAGCGTGAACAGGGCCACGCAAGCCATGTAATAGTTCTTGCGGCCGAATACCCGGCTCAGCCATGCACTGAGGGGGAGAACCACGGCGTTGGCCACCAGGTAACTGGTCAGCACCCAGGTTGCTTCGTCAAGACTGGTTCCGAGTCCTCCTGCGATGTGCGGGAGTGAGACGTTCGCAATGCTGGTATCCAGCAACTCCATGAAGGTAGCGATAGTCAGGGTCAAACCGATCCACCATGGATTGACTGCCCGCCCGCTTGGTGTAATTGCGTGGCTCATATCGTTTAGCGGCTGGCTTCGTTTCCGGTTTTAGCGGGTGGGAATCCGACTCATTGTTCAGCGGTCGCCGCGCTATAGTCCGGTGCACCGACTATGGCTGGAGGAAGTGGCTCGGCGCGTTGACCGCGCTCAGCGGAGTTATCTCGAACGTTGACCCGGGGCTCGACCGACTCGCCAGCCCAGAGCCGGCCGAGATTCGCTGAAGGCTCATCGAACACGATTTTAACCGGCACGCGCTGGACTACTTTAACGAAATTCCCGGTGGCATTTTCCGGCGGCAGCAGGGTGAACCGGCTGCCAGTGCCAACCTGAAAGCTTTCAACGTGCGCGTTAAAATCACGGCCGGGTATTGCGTCAAGCCGCACGGAGACGGGCTGACCAACTTTCATTTTCTTGAGCTGAGTTTCTTTGAAATTGGCAATTACCCAGACGTTCGGCGGCACGAGCGAAAAGAGAGTTTGACCCGGTTGAACATAGTTGCCTGGTTCGACGCTCTTCTTAGTGACCCGGCCGTCAAAAGGGGCGAAAATCTTTGCGTACGATAATTGTAACTGCGCTTGTCGCAGCTGCGCTTCCCTTTGCTTTTCTTCTGCCTCAGCCGTGACATATTGGGCTGACGTCAGCCGAACCTGCGCCTCCTGCGAAGCGACTTTCTTCGTTGCGGACTCGACGTTGGCGGTGGCGCTTTTTGCTTGAGCGACCGAAGCATCATATTCTCGTCGATCGATCACATGAGTCTGGTACAATTTCTCGTTACGCTTGAGATCGGCCTCGGCGTTATCCGCCAAGGCCTGGGCGCTAGCGAGATCTGCTTTTGCCTGGCCCGAGCCGGCTTGCGCTACGTTCTGTTGCGCTTCCGCTTCCGTAAGCTTGCTTTGTACCGATTCCAGGTTGGCGACGGCGCTGGCCAGGTTGACTTCGTAGTCGCGCGGGTCCAGTTCGATCAACAGATTGCCGCGCTTGACCTGATAGTTATCGTCAAAATGGACCGCTTTGACATGCGCCGAAATCTTTGGGCTGACCTGGATGACGTGCGCTTCGATGGTCGCATCGTCGGTAGTTTCATAACCGGCGTTGTCAATAAAACAGTAAGTAGCGCCGGCCAGGATGAGTGCACCAACGACGCACAGGATGAGGAGGCGGCGACGTGGTCGCTTCGGCTTTCGATTAGTCGCGCTTGAACCGATGGCCCGGCCGACTGGGGCCGGCCGATCGTTATTAGCAGCTTTGACGTCAGCGAATGAAGTCGCAATGGATGAAGCACTCATGGAACTGATCTGGTTAGAAGTTAAGAGCGGCGCAGCTGGCGGGTCAGTTCTGCTACGGCGGCGAGCGAAAATCGGGTGATGTGCTCGGCAATTTCGGCGATCTCGGCCTTGCCGATTTTGAAGTCGGGATTTAGCCGTTCGATGATTGGCCGGGACTGGAGAAAATAGAGACACTGACCCATAATGCTCGAAGCGAAGTAGCTCAGTTGCCGTCGGCTAAAGCAGCCGTGTGGTTCGCCATGCGGAATGAACAGAGCTTCGCCGGGCCCAATTCTTAAGACCTCATGGTCTAGATAGGCTTCCATTTCACCTTCCAATACATAGAGGGTTTCATCCTCAACCTCATGCCAATGCGGCGGGGGTTCGTTGCCCGGTTTTGCCGGATATTCCATTTAACGCAAATTGCCCTCCTGTGTCCCTGCCCTCTACCAGGAAAGTCATCAGACTTCCCATATACGCATAAGTACTTTCAAGATCAGTCCTACGCTTATAATTGGCTTGGACAATCGTTTCGCCGCTCTTGGAATCATCTGTGGCTAGACTCTGTTTTTTCATGTCTCTGGATACCAACGGAATGATCGCGTCGGATAATCGTTTCTTGTGATCCGCTATCACAAGATGTGATATCTGCCGAGGTCCCCCCGCGCTGCCCCCAGGGTAAGCCCTGGAGGGATACCGGGTAGGTGTAGGCTATGCGTTCTACTAACCCCATCTGGCGGCTCGCGCCGGTTCTTGGTCAACC
>JBPYDQ010000434.1:0-2926 GCA_051986135.1 Terriglobales bacterium
TCCCCTGCTGCAGCGCCGGAGTTGGAACAGTCTGTTGAAAGAGGACGCCGTCGCGCTCGCGATCGCCTTCGTAGTTGACGAAGATGAAGGTCTTGTCTTTGACGATCGGGCCTCCGATATTGGAGCCGAACAGGTTGAACCGGACCTTCGGCTTCACTCCGCCCAGCGTCGGCGTCCAGCCGTGCGCATCCATGTCGTCGTTGCGGAAGAACTCCCAGCCGGTCCCGTGGAACTGGTTCGTTCCGTTTTTGATGGTGACATTGACTACGGCACCCGCGCTATGGCCGTATTCGGCCGAGTAGCCGTTCTCTTGCACTTGAAATTCCTGCACCGCGTCAACCGAAGGCAGGATCACGTCTACGCGATCGCCGCGAAAGCTGGTCGCATGCGAGTTGTTATCGATGCCATCCAGCAGATAGTCGTTTTGGAGCGTGCGGTTGCCATTGATGCTGATGGCGCCGCCCAGTCGCTGGGCGGGGTTATAGGTCGAGCCCGGCACCAGCATCACCAACTGGGTATAGTCCCGTTTGTTCAACGGCAACTCCTCGATCTGCTGGCTCTGAATCACCTGCCCGCGTACGCTGGTATCGGTTTCGAGCAACGGAGCCACGGCGCCTTGGACGGTGACCTCCTCGTTGACTTGGCCAGGCTCGAGGTTCAAATCCATGCGCAGCCGGTCGCCGACTCGCAGCAGAAGCGGGTCGCTCTTCGCCGGACGAAAACCGGCGACCGCTGTCGAGACTTCATAGTTCCCCGCGCGCAGATCCGGGAACGAATAATTGCCTTGCTCATTGCTCAGCGTGGAGCTTTGCACGTTAGTGTCTATGCCACGCACTGTCACCTTGGCGTTAGACACCACGGCCCCGCTGGTATCGCGCACCGTGCCGAGTATTTCTCCGTATTCAAATTGCGCCTGGAGGGGCGCGACTGCTAGCGCGGCCCCAAGCCAAAGTAGTCCTGTCAAGATTCGCATCATCAGCGCGGCTCCTTTTCGAGATTCTCGATCAGCGATTCGTTCTAATGAACGCGTCCGCGATGTTCCGCAACATGCCGGTCCACACAAATCAGTGCGAATAAAAACGGGCGAATCCTGCGGAGGCTGCCGTTTGTAAACGCATGGCGCTCAACCCACACTGATTAACCCGGACGGAGTATGAAGAATAGCAGCCGAACTTGACTGAGTCGTGAAAGAGCCGTGACAGCCGTTTTACGAATGAAAGTTCATCTCTGTGTCGGGCGAGCAACTTGTGTTGCGAAATCCGTTATCGGCTCTGCCTCTGCAGTTCTTCGAGCGCTTTGTCGAGTGCGCTGCTGTCTTCCGTGAGTGCCTGTGCAGAGCGAAAGAAAAGATTCGTCAGAAAAACTCGTGGGTGGATTCCGGCTCGGGTAGCTTGCCAAGTGAGTGATAGAGGGCCAGTTCAAGGACTCGGTAGGTGCGAAAGCCGTAGGATTTTCTCATGGTGACTTTGGCTTTGTTGTTCAAGCCCTCCACCACTCCGCTGGAAATCAGTTTTTGAGCCCGGAAGTAGTTGAGGATGAGCTCGCGGTGCTGGCGCAGCGAACGTGCGATCTTCTTCATGGGCTCGATGCGGGACCGCATGGTCTGGCGGCACCACTCGTCCAGGAACTTGCCGGCCCAGGTGGGCGAGTTGTAATCCCAGAGCTGCTGGAAGGCTTCCTTGAGCAAGTAAGCGCGGACGGTCTTGAGGTTGTAGCGGAGCAGATCGCGAAGCCGGAAGTGCTGCTCGTCAGCGAGATTCTCACTGCGTTTGAGCAGCAGCCAGCGAGACTTCTTTAAGACCGGGTCCCGACCCTCGCGTCTCATGCGGCGGGTTTCCTCGGCGCGGACTTCATCCAGAGCCTTGTTCATTTTGGCCACGATGTGGAAGCGGTCGAGGATGTGGAGAGCGTCGGAGCATTTTTCCCGGATGAGCTTGAGATAGGGCTCCCACATGTCCGAGCAGATAAACACAATCTTAGAGATGACTTCCTCTCCCATGGTGGTGAAGAATCCCTGGAAGGATTCGACGGTCCGTTCCTTGCCCACCCAGAGCAGACGGGTGATGCCGAGATCGATCTGATAGACCAAGGTCAGGTACTTGTGGCCTTTGGCGTACTGGATTTCATCCACGCCGATGGCGTCGATCTGGCCGAGCGTCCGGTGTTCCAGACCCCAAGTGACCACATGCTCGACCGCGTCGAAAACCTTTTCCCAGGAAGTACGAAAGGCCTGCGCCGTTTCTTTCCAGGAAAGGCGGCGCGCCCAGCGGGCCAGGAAGAGCATATAGGCCTTGGTCAGGGTGCGTTTACCGTCGCCCCAGGGGACTTCTTCGACCACCATGGCGGCGCAGCGCCGGCAATCGACGCGCCGCATGGTGTAGCGAAGGAAGACGAAGAATCCCCAGAGAGGGATGAACTCAAAGCGTCGTTCGGCGAGTTGGTCGTAGCCGGGCGCCGGCTGATGACAGCGCGAGCAGATCGCGGCCGAACGCTTACGCGGCCGTACCGATACTTCGATACTCTTGTGGTCCGGACTGAAGCGGGCGCGATGATAGACAAATCCCCGAAAGCGATGGCAGCGGTTTAAGATCGTAAGGAGTTCCATGGCGCGGAAGCGCGGTGGCGAAAACCTCTACGATAAACCGCACCGCCCCCGTCTCGTCGTCGCTATTGGAACGATATTGCCGCGGGCTGGAGGGCTGGCCGCGCGCGTGGATGGGGAGTGAAAAAGATCTGCCGGTGGGCGAGAAGTTGGTGGCCTGCTTCCGGCCCTTTCTGGAGGACTTAGTGGCTTCGGACCTGTCGCCCAAAAGCATTCAGAAGCACGTCGACCACGTGTGGGCCTTGGGCGGGGAAATCATCCGAGACCTGAACGAAGACCCTTCCCTAAGAAGGAAACCCATCGAGCAGATTCTGGACGACAGGA
>JBPYDQ010000435.1:0-4465 GCA_051986135.1 Terriglobales bacterium
GCTGCGTTTCCGCAATGGCGGCGGACTCCTCCGGAGGATCGCATTCAGCCATTATTCAAGCTGAAAGCCCTGCTGGAAGAACACATTGACGAGATCAGCCGCATTATTACCCAGGAAAACGGAAAGACTTTCGCCGAGGCGAAAGCGGAGATGCGGAGGGCCATCGAAAATGTCGAGGTCGCTTGCGGCATCCCGATGTTGATGCAGGGGTACAACCTTGAGGACGTTGCGCGCGGCATCGATGAAACCATGATCCGGCAGCCACTCGGGGTTGTCGCCGCCATTGTTCCATTCAATTTTCCGGGGATGATTGCGTTCTGGTTTTTGCCGTATGCGATCGCCACAGGGAACACATTTATTATCAAGCCGTCGGAACGTGTTCCGCTGACTATGGCGCGAATTTACGAACTGCTCGAGCAGACTGGCCTCCCGAAGGGGGTGGTCAGTTTGGTCAACGGTGGCAAGGCGGCGGTGGATGCCCTGATTGATCATCCCAAAGTGCGGGCGCTCAGCTTCGTGGGGTCGACTCCTGTGGCGAAATACATTTACGCGCGCGCCGGCGAAAAAGGGAAGCGGGCGCAGTGCCAGGGCGGGGCCAAGAATCACGTCATTATTCTTCCCGACGCCGACATGTCCATGGCCACGCAAATCATCAGCGACAGCGCCTTTGGCTGTGCCGGACAGCGGTGCCTGGCGGTGTCGGTCGCGGTCACCATAGGAGAAGCTCAGAAGACATTCCGCGATTCGATTGCTGAAGCTGCTTCCAAGCTGCGCGTTGGCAATGGGCTCGACGAGGGCGTGCAGATGGGGCCGGTCATTACCAAGCAGAGTAAGTCGCGAATTGAGTCGCTGATCGGCGTGGGCGAGCAAGAAGGAGCGAAAGCCATTCTGGATGGCCGCAATGCCAGAATTCCGACCTATGAGCATGGCAATTTCGTGAACCCCACCGTGCTCGATGGTGTTCCTCTAAACAGCGCACTGTCGGATACGGAAATCTTTGGGCCGGTGCTCAGCCTGATCCACGCCAAGGATCTGGAGGAGGCGTTGGCGTTTCTCGAGAGGAGTACTTACGGGAACCAGGCTTCTTTGTTTACGTCCAGCGGTTCGGCAGCGCGGCAGTTCCGATATGAAGCTCCGGCAGGGAATGTCGGTATCAATATCGGTGTGGCTGCACCTATGGCTTATTTCCCGTTCAGCGGCTGGAAGGACAGCTTCTTTGGTGTGCAGCACGGGCAAGGGCGGGATTCGGTAGAGTTCTATACGGAAAAGAAAGTGGTGATCGAGCGCTGGGCCAAGGAGCACTCGCGTAAATTCTAAGATCCTGGCCACGGATTTTCAGGGATTACGCGGACAACTGTGTCGGCGGCACCCAGACATTGAGGACAACATGACTGCTACTACAGCGATACCCACGATGAACGGTCAGGAAATCGTCGAGCTCACCAGGAAGCACACCATCTTCGAGTGGTCGGCTCAATCGAAGGTCGATCCCATCCCGGTAGCACGCGCCAAAGGAATTTATTTCTGGACGCCGGAGGGGAAGCGGTTTATCGACTTCAATAGCCAGTTGATGTCCGTGAACATCGGCCACGGCGATGAGCGGGTGATTGACGCCATCGCCGAACAGGCTAAGACCCTCGCCTATGCGAATCCGTTTATGGCGACTGAGCCGCGGGCGCGGTTGGGTGCCAAGCTGGCCGAGATCACTCCTGGCGATATCGACACATTTTTCTTTACTAACGGCGGAGCGGAGGCCACGGAGAATGCTATCAAGATTGCTCGCTTCTTTACCGGGCGGCACAAGATCATTTCCCGTTACCGCTCGTATCATGGTGCGACTGCGGGATCGATTACGCTCACGGGCGATCCGCGGCGCTGGGCGAACGAGCCGGGCATCCCAGGCGTGGTGCGCGTGCTTGATCCTTATCATGGAGTCGAACGTGGGTGGGAGTCGGGGGAATCATCGCTGGCTATGATCGAAGAGATCATCCAGCTTGAGGGGCCGCAGACCATCGCCGGGTTCATTCTCGAAACCGTAACCGGCACCAACGGCGTTCTGATTCCGCCGGACGGGTACATGCAGGGCGTGCGCAAGCTGTGCGACAAATACGGCATCCTGATGATTGCCGACGAAGTCATGGCCGGGTTTGGTCGAACCGGCGAGTGGTTTGCCATTAATCACTGGAGAGTTGTGCCTGATCTGATCTGCATGGCCAAAGGGCTGACAAGCAGCTATCTGCCGCTGGGGGCGGTAGGCATGCGGCACCATATTGCACAGCATTTCCAGGATAAAGTTTTCTTCGGCGGACTGACTTACAACAGCCATCCCATGGGATGCGCGGCAGCGCTGGCGACGATTCGTGTCTATGAAGAAGACAGGCTAATCGAGAATGCCGAGAAGATGGGCAGGGTCATGAAGCAGCTGCTGGCCGATCTGGAGAAGCGGCATCCGTCGGTTGGGGAGGTGCGGAATATCGGCCTGTTTGGCATTGTAGAGCTTGTGCGCAGCCGACGTTCCAAGCACCCGATGGCGCCGTTCAACGGGACGTCGGATGAAATGGCGGCCCTCGAGCGCTTCCTCCGGGCGCAGGGGCTGTACACGCTCGTGCGCTGGAATTCGTTCTACACGAATCCGCCGTTGTGCATTACGGAACCGCAGCTGCGGGAGGCCTTTGAGATTATCGATGCCGGACTGGAGATTACGGACAAAGCGGTAAAGGACTAAGGTGTGGCGCAGGCATTCCCTACGACTTTGCTCAGCGCAGTCCCTGCTCGCCGTTTGCGGACAAGAACTCCCGGGCACGGGAACATCTGCGAGCAGCAGCTGCAGCAGGCGTTACCTGGGAATTAGGCAGTGTACGAAGAACCGCTAGTCTTGTGACTCTGGCCGATGGCCTGCGCTCCAAGAAGTTGACAAACGTTCCGCAACCGGCTCTCGACCGGAAAATACTTACTCTCGGGACGGCGCATCCATAGCTATCGAGTCTCCACCAGCCGATTGTATTTCTTCAGTACCGCACGCAGCCCATCGTGCGGAAGCGCGATTACCTCCCGATCATTGACACCCTTCATCGTCTTTGCGGCGACCATGGCGTTGATCACGGCTTCCTCGGTGGCCTGGACGGTTGTGAGGAAGATCGGGTCGAGGTCGTCGTTGGGCAACATGGTGAGCTGGTGCAGGCCATGGCTGCCGGCGGCGCCGGGATTTGCGGTGGAGAAGGCAATGAAGATGTCGCCGGACCCGTCGCCGGAGTAGCTGCCGTCGCGACCGAGACCTAAGGACACCTTGCGGGCTATGCGCTTCAGTTGAGTGGGAATTACCGGAGCGTCGGTCGCAACCACCACAATGATCGATCCCGTGTCGCTCCAGCGGAATCTGCCTTCAGTGATTTCGCGCCCTACGGGAACTCCGGCAATCCGCAACTGGTCGCGCTCGCCATAATTACACTGCACCAGCACGCCCACGGTATAGCCGCCGTGTTTGGCGTCGAGGACGCGCGAAGAGGTACCAATGCCGCCTTTGAATTCATTACAGATCATGCCAGTACCGCCCCCGACGTTACCCTCCTCCACGGGGCCGGTATGGGCTGAGTTTAGGGCGTGGAAGACGTGCTCGGGTTTTACGTGGAAACCGTTGACGTCGTTCAAGTAGCCGTCCCAGGTTTCGGCTACGACGGGCAGCGACCACCAATAGCCCTCCTGGTCTGGCGGAGCATGTTTCACACGCCAGGCAATTACGGCGTCACGCACAACACCGACGCTGTGTGTGTTCGTGATCATCACCGGGCCGTCCAAGAAGCCGGAGTCTTCGACCCAGGTGGTGCCGGTCATTTCGCCGTTACCGTTTAGCGTAAACCAGCCGGCAAATACCGGATCGATCGAATTCTTTCCGCGAGGCAGGACAACAGTGACTCCGGTGCGCACCGGACCGACTCCGACTTCCAGCTTGCCGCTGCCGGAGATCAGCGTGGTGTGGCCGACTTCCACTCCTTTGACGTCGGTAATAGCGTTGTATGGTCCGGGCTTGCCGTCGAAGGGAACACCCAGATCGCGGGCGCGCGGTTCAGTTTGCGCGATGGCCAACACCGAGCACAACAAAATCCCCATTTTCAGCAACCCGCAGTCGAGCTTTCTCATCTTCTCTCCTTGAAGCGGCAGGTATAAATATTGGGTCCGGAAGCGGAGTTTACAACCTAGGTGGAGGGTGTGGAATGGAAAACTGGAAAAAAGCGCTGGTAGCGGGGACGCTGGGAACCGGAGCTGTGCTACTGCTGACAGGCAGGCGGGCACTCGGTCTGGTGCTGGCGGGAGTTGGGGGAGCAGTACTCGCGGCCGAATATCCGGAGAAGTTGGAAGAGCTGCGCGAGAATCTTCCAGAGTACGCGGATCGCACCATGCACATTCTTGACAACGTTTCGCGCGCCGGCGCGAAGATTGCCGAGGTCGTGGAGCGCCGCGGGCAGGC
>JBPYDQ010000436.1:0-6953 GCA_051986135.1 Terriglobales bacterium
GGCACGTGAAATATCTCCAGATGGCACGCTTCCGCGAAGTCATCAGCTCCATTCCCATCGAGATCCGCCTCGAGCATTTCCTCAACGACGGCGACTCCCCCGATATTCCCATTCCAATTTACGTCGGCTACCTCAACCAAATCCGCGATCTTGCCCGACAACATTAGCCTATGTGGCGGGCGTGAGCCTGGCCACGAACGGCGTGGAGACAGTTGTCTTGGCTGTCTGGCTGAGCGTAGCTCCGCAGGCAACTCGCAACGTGATGGGAACGACTTCGGTCTTTCGCCAATACTTGGGTGAACCCATCACGACCAAGACGACGAATGGTTCGCTCCTGGATAACGAGCCACTCGAAAGCTGAGCCACTTACAACCAAACGGGCCATAAGACGGCATTGAGAAAGTTTGACTGCAAATGATGGCGGCTGACCGACAGTTTAGTGCGGCTCAGGTCTCGATTTCCGCTTAACACCGTTGGAGTCAACTACTTACCCAAAACCAAGTCCGCAGGGAAGCACTCTAGAAAACGTCTGTCCTTCGGGAGAATAGCCGATCACATACGCCTAGATCGTCCCCAGGCGACGGGGAGGGCCAGTGGGCATGGGCAAGTAGCCACAGCAGGTCGTCGGGGAAGTCCGAGCCGGAACTGATTACAAGTTCCGCAACATTAGGTGTGATCTCTAGGACGATCGGATTCGGCAGCTGTGTCTGTATGTACGCCGGTTCGCCTCCCCTAACCGACACCGGACAGGGTTATAGAAAATCGAACCCGAAACTCCAGTAAAGTAGAGGCGCATGCCGTCAGTTACGAGCGGTCCGAACTTAGATCGGCCATCCTTGGTGATCTGAGTGGATTTGAGAATGCGAGGCGGAGGCGGTGTGGGGAACACTTCGCCGAGCCCAGTTGCTGCAAGCCCGAGGAGGAGAATGGCTGCAGCGGTGATCCACCACCTTCGGCACAAACGCGAGCTTGGCTCCGCCGAACTTCTGGCTCTGCGATTGCTGATGCCGTGGGAGCGGCCCGACTCAGTATCGCGTTTGAGCCGCTTCAGGTCAGCACGCAAGTCCCCTGCCAATGGATACCGCAGACTCCCGTCCTTATCCAGACATTTGCTGATAATCCTCTCGAGTTCCTACCTAATATCCGGATTCAGCCGAACCGGGCACAGAGGAGAACGATTCAAAATGGCCTCACAAATTGCCGCGGTGCTCTCTCCACTGAATGGCAACTGTCCAGTTGCCATTTCGTACAAGACAACTCCACAGACACATAGTTTAGACATGAACGCCGATTTCTTACCTCGCCAATTGTCCATTTTTGGGACAGCTTCACCGAGCAGCTCGCTAACGGGAATCTAGTAGCAAGCGGAGCTCAAGTTCCCACCTCGATGACCAAACAGGTAACAAACGTCCAGCACCCACCCATCGTTCTTCAGAACCTTTCTAAAATCTGGAGGTACAAAGCTAATTTTCTACCAAATGTTATACGTCGAGAGTTTTTCAACCGGCACTCCCTAAGGTATTAAATGAGTATCCACTTGCTAGTAGTAATCAGTAACTGGGCTTAAACCTTGATTTTAATTCGGGCGCCTTCAACTGCGCAGGAATAGATAACCCACGACGTCCCGAGTGGTCCTCGTATTGCGATAAGCGGCACAGAAGTTTAGTCATTTTGCTAGAACGGACGCGAATGATAGAGCGGTTTTATTAAGCATGCTAGTGGAGAACCAAATTAGCGACCGCAGGTGTAGATCAACAGCCAGTGTATAAGCGATGTTCTGTGTGAATAACGATGAACATTTGCGACGGAATTCATGGTTTCTTGCTCTCTTGGTAGATCGTGGCACGTCCAAGCATTCGTCACCGTAGGCACTAAAAGGAGGATCAGTCATGTTCTCTATTCGCAAAGTCGCGCGACTAAATTCGATCGGTGCGAGCTTCCTTCTGGCTGGTTTGACCTTGTCGCTCGGATTATCGCAAGCAGTTCTTGCGCAGACCACCATCTCTACCGGGAGCATTCAGGGTAAGGTGGCAGACCCCTCCGGAGCCCTGTTGAGCGGAGCGAAGGTGATCATCAGTAACAGGGAGACTGGCCAGGTGACCACAACGACGACAAACTCGGCGGGTGCCTACACCTCAGGCGCCTTGGTACCTGGTGATTACAAAGTGCGGGTTGAGAATCCGGCTTTTCGGATCTCAGAGTTGACTGTAAAAGTGCAGGTGGGAGTCACATCAGAGGGCAATATCACAATGGCACTGGGGAAGGCCAGTGAAGTCGTCGAAGTAGAAGCCGAATCGTTAACTGTGAATACCGAACAAGCTACCGTACAAGGGGTGCTCACGACAACACAGATCGAGAACCTGCCCATAAATGGGAGGAATTTCCTGGACCTGGCTCAGTTAGAACCGGGTGTTCAAATTCAGGATGGCGGCAACTTCGATCCAACCAAGAAAGGGTTTTCTTCGATCTCCTTTGGCGGCCGGTTTGGGCGCACCGCTCGTATCGAAGTGGACGGTGTCGACATCAGCGACGAAACAGTGGGAACTACCACGCAGGATATCCCGGCCAGCGCCATTCAGGAATTTTCTCTGGGACAATCCATGCTTGATCTTTCGACCGAACTAACTTCCTCTGGGTCGGTGAACGTGGTTACTCGTTCAGGTACGAATCTGTGGCATGGGCAAGCCTATTATGCTTTCCGTGACCAGAGCCTCGACGCGAATCTTCCTGGAGGTTCACACACTTACTTCCAACGAAACCAGTTTGGGGGCAATTTCGGCGGAGCCATCATTAAGGATCGGCTGTTTTTTTTCCTGGATGGTGAACGCTCAAAACAGAACTTCTTACAGCCTGTACTTCCCGGCCCTCCGTTTCAAACGCAAACAGGAGGTTTTTCTGCGCCGTTCCGCGAAATAGAGACTATCGGGCGCTTGGATTATCAGATCAGCAAGAATTACAAGGCATTTTATCGCTTCTCCTACAACAAGAACAGTGATGTATCGTCGTTCGAGGCGACCGCCTTCCAGCCCCTGAACAACACTTCCCAAACTCGCGATCATGTCCTTGGAATTGACTTTAACACAGGCAGTTTCACGCACAGTGTGCGCTTCGGATACATGAAGTTTTTCAACAACATCACTAGCGGCACCACCAGCGGAACTCCTTTCAACCCCACTTCTCCGATTGAACTTGCAATTGGCCCTGACCCCCTGTGTCTGAACACATCGGGCGTCGTCCCCGACGTCTTTTGCTCTGGCCAAGGTTTCCTGGCGCCGCAGGCAACGCCGCAGTCGGATCATCAAATCAAGTATGACGGTAGTAAGGCGATTGGCTCGCACATTCTGCGTTACGGCGCCGGTTTCAATCATCTGCAAGGCGGAGGATTTGCAGGCTTCCTAGCCGATGGCCCTGCAGTGAATGCTAGCGCCACGGCTTGTACAGGTACATGCCTGCTGCTGCCAGGGGGCGCAGGTGTTGCTATGAATTATCCTGCCAGTTTCGTGCTGCTCGGAAATGGGCAGGGATTTACCACAGAAAAGCCATCTTTCGGATTTCCCGCCGGCGGCCTTGGGCCGGATAACCGACTCTCGTGGTACTTTGGCGATTCCTGGAAGCTCCGGCCAAATCTTACGGTAACTTATGGACTTCGCTTTGTGCGCGACACCGGTCGCAGCGATAGCGACTTGGCTCCGATTCCTTTCCTGAATCAGTTCAATAACCAGTTCTATTCCGGGTTGGGAAACCGTGTGAACAACCCTAACACTAACTTTGCTCCCCAGTTGGGTTTTGCCTGGGATCCCGCGAACGATGGAAAGACGGTGATCCGTGCCGGGGTGGGACTGTTCTACGAGAATGCTATCTGGAACAACGTCTTGTTCGATCGCCCGGCACGCTTGACGATGGGGCGATTTCTTGCCACCCAGCCGGCGTGCGTGAATGGCACTCCGGTAACATTCACCTTGCCAGGCACGAGCACTAGCATAACCCCAGGTTTTTGTGGTCAGCCCATCGGACAGGTGCAGAGTCAGATTGCGACCCTTCAGGCCCAGTATCAGGCGGCAGCTGCTGCCGGGGGGAATGGACTCGCACCCAATGGTTCCTTTATCGGGACTTCTAAGGCTGATACAGGACCGAATGGCACCGGTACTAACATGTTTTTTCCCGGCTATAAGACTCCGCGCTCAGTACAGATGAATCTTGGCGCTCAGCATGAGATTCGCAAAGGCATGGTCATCACAGCCGATTACCTGCGCAATGTGTCTACCCATACCTTACTGGCGGTAGATACGAACCATGTTGGCGATGCGCGGTTCCTGAACGTAGCCAATGCAAAGGCGGCAATTGCCAAGACACTCATGGCCTGTGGTGTTGGTTCCATAGACGCTGCCATCGCTGCCTGTCCTGGTCTTCACGGCGGTGGCGCGACGATTTCCGACTTTGCGACGAACGGACTAGATTCGGGTTATTCGGCCATCGCGGGTGGAGCGCCCTGTCTAACTTGTGCGTTCCCCGGGATTAACCCGAATCTCGGAGGCAACCAGATGCTGTTTCCGATCGGGCGCTCGGTATACAACGGCTTGCAAGTTTCACTCAAGCAGGATGTTCGCGATCCCTTTGCCGGAGTTCATTACTTAAACCTGCAGGTCTCCTACGCTCTCTCGCGTTATATTTCACAAGCGCAGGATGGAGACTTCATCAATAGCGCATGGAGTTACGCCGATCCAGCAAGATATATCGGGCCGAACGGGCTGGACCGTACGCATCAGCTCTCGTTTGGGGGTACGCTGGAGTTTCCCAAGTCATTCCGCTTAAACCTCATTGGCCACTTCTACAGCCCGCTTTCGCAAAATCTCACCATCGCTACTACGGGATTGCCGGGTGGCATCTTTGTAACCGATGCGCTGGGAGACGGGACGGGGGATGGGAACCTCCCAAATGGTGCCAACGGAGCCCTCGGTAGCATTCTCCCGGGCACGAATGTCGGTTCGTTCGGACGAGACGTTTCGCCGGGCGACATCAACCGCGTAATCAGCAACTACAACAACAACTTCGCCGGCAAGCCTACTCCTGCCGGACAAGCCCTAATCGATGCGGGACTATTCACACAGCAACAATTGATCGCCTTGGGTGGCGTGATGCCGCAAATAAGTCCTGCGCCGGCGGGCCAGGTAGGCAACGGGTGGCTCCACGCTATGGACATGAGCCTAAACTGGACTTACAAGTTCAAGGAGCGCGTCCAGTTGCAGCCCGGAGTGTCCTTCTTCAACTTATTCAATTTCGCCAACTATGATCCGCCCAAGAATACGATGAGCGGAGTATTGAGCACCGTCGGTACGACGCCTGTTGTCGGAAGCGCAAACGGAACCGCTGGCAACCAGCCCGATAGTCTGCGGATAGGTTTGGGCTCGGGCGTGTTCGGGCTTGGTTCACCGCGGGTTGTCGAGTTTAATATGAAGATTACGTTTTGAGATCCACCGGTCCGCTGGTGCCTCACCTTCAAAGATACGTTACGCTCGATGAATTTCAGGGTTTCAAACGCTGGCCAGGATACGCTGGGAGGATTTTGGCTCTGACTAACAAGCCTGCTCTTCCGACCACAGCAGATCGAGGCTACTGGGGACCGCTTCCAATTTAATTTTGGCGTGGAACCCGCTTTACCTGCAGGGAATGGCTGCGTTGAAAATCCCCTGGGCGAAAATGAACGGGGAACGCGAAGCCCAGCTTGCATACGAGACATGGCAGCGATCCTTAATCGGCACTTATGGACGCCTGCCTGAGTCAACGACTGTCCAACGTGATGCCGAAACCAAACAAGATATCTGCTTGCTCAAAGGTCTGTTCGTACCGCACATACCTGTCGATCATGAGTGCCATCCTGCTAGTAACTCCCTGCAGCAATGACCGATACTCGGCAAGATAGCGCTCGACGATTCTCACGATGTGCTCAGGGATTCGTAGTGGTAACCACCGCTTCGACCACTCCCAACAAGAGCCGCTACTTGCGGGAACACGTTCCCGAGGATTGCTGGGAGCAAAACCTCAAGCATTTCGATCAACGATGGACCGATTGAGTGCAATAGGAATTACGAGCTCGGTCCACCGTAGGCGTGAGTTCGCGATAGGAACGCTCCGGCTGCGTGCGCTTCGCACGCGAGCTGCCGGAGCCCCTTGTGGGCGCCATACGGCCCGGAAAAATCCCGCGGACTCCATTGCCGAATTCCGGAAGTGGGTCATCAACCCCCGCATTGTGATAGGCGAACCTCGATCAGGAAACGTCGACACATACTGCTGGATCCGAGCTGCAATTGATTTCTGTTCTAACTATTGGGGCAGGGATAGCGCTCAAAGCCCTGCCGAAAGATCGATGGTTGGGATAGAACTCGGATGCGTCGGCTGGCAACCCATTCTCCATAATTCAACCCAAACTCCAATATGACAGTACTTGACACTGTCACGTATGGTATACTGTTTGTCGTGGACAGGCCCAAGCAGCGGGAGGCGACTCCAGACGACGCAGGCAACGGGATCAGTCTGAATGAGCTGGCGAAGAAGTCGGGTGTGCCGGAACGGACGATCCGCTACTACATCAGCCGAGGCCTCATTCCTGGACCGATGCGAGGGGGGAGAGGAGCCGAGTACACAAAGGAGCATCTCGCCGGTATTCAGAATGTGCGACGACTGCAAAGCGGCGGCATGACGCTGGCCGAAATTGAATACCAGTTCGCACAACCTGCCGGCGATCGACGCCCTGCCATTGCACCCGAGTCGTGGTCGATGTACAGGATCTCGCCTGATGTAACGGTCGAAGTGCGAGACGGCCTCAGTCCATGGCGCATTAAGCATCTGCGGTCGGCCATAGCACGGTTGGCTGCAGAACTGGCTGCTGACAATGACTCTCAAAAGAACGGAGACGATTGATGAGCGTGACGACATTTGGGCCCCGGGTTTTGGGA
>JBPYDQ010000437.1:0-7769 GCA_051986135.1 Terriglobales bacterium
GCGCAGATTTGATCGTGCCAAAGCGGGCACCTCGCATTCAGCATAACTGCGTTGTCGCAACCAATTGCGTTCACTTTGCCTCCCCTCAACAACAGATCGCGCACAAGCGCTAATTGTCTCCAATGACCGAGCAGGTCGACTGGATTCGTCGGGAGCATCTTCAAAATCGGCTCAAGGTTGCCGAGGCCTGTTGACTGTGGTCCGCAAAAAGTTCGTTTTTGGCAAGATTGCCCCGGTTCTTGTGCAAGTCACAGGTCGTCGCAGGACTCCTCCTCATGCCAGCAGATCCATGCGATCCTGAGTCATGTTAGGTGTACTGGCACGGGTTTGGTACTTCCTTCGGGGCACGGTCCATTGCATCGCTGAATTGTCGTCCGATGGGGTGGAACTGCTCGTTGGTATGGTTCGTTCCCGCGCAGCGTTAAGCGCGGAGATCTTATTTCTCGGAAGCAGTTGGCTTTCTATCAGGAACACGGGATCCAACCCAATCGGATCACCGACGCGGCCCGAGTTGGGCTGGTCTTTTGTTCTTGGCGGACTCCATCATGAATATGGTTGGAGAAACTGGCAGCTTGAGTTCAGATCGAGTTTCTGCGTCCGCTGGGGTATATTCCGGGAGATGTTTGACCGTTTTCGGGAGCGCGTGGCAGCGTCAGAGCGCCGAACACCTTTCTAGAAAATCCCGGGTATCCATCGCCAATGCACCTTGGCTGCATATTCCCCGTATTCGGGAAGACCTTTGTAGAGCACACGTTCTTCATCAAGGGTTCTCCAAAGTAAGAACGGGATCATAGCTACCGCACCAAGCAATCCCCAATACGAGCCGAGCGCGAGCGGCATGCCGAAGAATATGAGCAAACCGCTGGCATACATAGGATGGCGCACGATCGCATACGGACCGGTTGAGATCACTTTTTGATCGCTTGCTATCTCCACTGTTGAAGCGGCAAATGGGTTCTCGCGAAGAACGAAGAACCAGCACACCCATGTGCCTGCAATCAACACATCACCGAGGATGACGACCGGAATGGCAACGTGCGACCAATGCATCCGATGGTCGAGTGCGGGAACTACAAGCAGCGCAATGAAGTCGAGACTCAGGAAGGACATGATAATCTGCTGCGCTTTTTCTTTTTCCGCAGTTGGTCCGCCCCTCATGCGGCGTTCAAGCAGTGCACGATTCTTCGTCATGAGGTAAATTACGATAACGGACGATGCACTGAACCATACCGTCAAGAATACCCATGCTTGCCAATAGTATGTCGTCCCCGCTGGAACGAATATCAACAAGCTCATCGCGACAAATAAAGAGATGATTCCAAGCAAGCCTTTCGTGTACAGGTTGCTCATACCTTCATTTTGACACCTTGGTTGGTTCGACGTTGAGAGCCCCGAAGTGTTTCCACGGTGGTTCCCGACCCGAGAGGGGCGCTTCGTCCTCTGCGGCGCTCAGCCAGTTGCCAACGCGCCGACCGAGTTGCGGCACTCCCTTGACACGCCGGATGCCCGCGACCAGTTCTGGGCTCAGCAAACCGGTATCGGCCGCCTCGTAGGCCGGTCGGCGGACGGCAGCGAGACGGACGTTTGATGGTTGAGGCAGCGAGCTTCTTCGCCTCCAGCTGCAGGCGGTATCGGAGCACGACGGCGCGGTTCAACGCCAAGCGCGGCTCCGAGCAATACCATTCAATGATGTCAGACTGTTAAGGACGGACCTCTTGGTTTGGTCGAGTTCGGGTAAAGTCTCGATGGTTATTTTTTCGGAGCAACTTTGGAGCAACCTAAGAAGTGCGTCAAACTCGTAAGCGCAACCGAAGCAACGACTTAGGTTGAATTAGTACTTGCTTTGCAAGCAGGGGGCCGCGGGTTCGAGTCCAGCCACGTCCACCAAACCCTTGCTCTATCCGTGACCTAGAGAATTCTCATCCGGCCCCCCTTACTACCTGTGAATGAACTGTGCAAGAAACACTCGAATTGAGCTACTGTGCACAATCATTGGAGGGCGTAAGTTGCTGGAATTGAGGACTGTGTTTCGGCAATTAGACGTGTGGGAAGGTGACGCTCGTGCTTGAAAAGCAGGTGCGTCCGCTGCAAAGGCAAGCTTCCGACTATGGGGCGAGCAGACGGCGCAAATCGCCCATGTGCACGGTCTAGCTGGACACAAGAAACTGACAGACCACAAGATATGGGCTTTGCTGAAACATGCGGATAAGGAGAAGCTGGCTAAGCTTTGGGTAGTTACTACTTCCGATGAAGTAGGCTTCGTGGACGGCGTGCGAGCCCAGCGGATGATCGTAGGCGGCGGCCTGCACGGTAACCAAAACCGATAAAAGAAACGCGCCAACTGTTCGCATGACAACTGCCGCCTCAAAGTATTTATTCGGAGCGCCTCAGTCGAACACCGACGTTCAAAGATTCGCCAGGCTTGAGCGCGATCAGTCTACTACTCCATGTTACATATCCCCTCGCGTCAACTGTAAGCCGGAAGGGCACAGGAGGAACCACAATGGTTTCGTCTCCTGTTGAACCTTTTTTGTAGATACCGCGCTCCGGCAGATCATCCCGAGTAAAAGTAAGCTGCCCTCCAACGCGGTTTCCCTCTCGATCGGTAATGTCAATCTTTAGGTAAGCACCCTTAACCACGACGATTGTGACACCTTTGGTTACCTGTCGCGCTTCGACCTCAACTTTTACGACCGATCTGTCGCCGCTCTTGAAGAACGCATAAAACGGGTCGGCATAACCGTCACTCTCCTTGTAGGCATAAAGGAAAGCAACGCCGGCAGGAACTTCGAGAGTAAAGTTCCCTGCGGAATCGGATGTAGTGGATAGCTCGCGTCGCACGTCTAGCTGCAGACGCGAATACACAGTTGCCCCAGCGACGGGCTTACCCGCCTGATCCAGGACGATACCCTCTATCGAACCGACCGAGACATGCTGGGGAGTTTCAGTTCGCGGCGGTTGGTCTTGCGCGAGAAGCTCCCAGAAAAGATCGCCACTCATTGCCGCGACAAGCCAGCCGATAAGAGTTCGTCTGGAAAAGACCATTGGAGTATTGGAGTTGCATCGATTATGGATCAGTCTTTGGACGAGTTCCAGGTGAAAGGCGGAATGCCGAGCGCGGATTGTTCCAGCGGCTGATGGATCGACGACGAAGGATCACTTCGAGTCAGGAGAAATTCCAGCCGCTGCTGGTCAGTGCCTTACAACTCTGACTTTTGCATTGTTTTTAATACACACCCGAGCGAGAGGAATCAACGAGATGCATCAAGCACGGAGAGACTTAGAGAAAATGGGGCGTTCAGCTGGAAAGTCCAGAAACGAAACGAATGGGGTCCGACAAAGGCCGAAATGTGAAGATAGCAAGTACGAGCCCGCCGGTAGACGCATTTCTAACAATCCAGTTTATTGCGGCCGGTGCATCCTGAAAATGTCATCGGGGGTTGTTTCTCGGCGAAATCGAGAAAGCAAATCCGAAACGTTGCATCGGGGTGAGCAACTGGCAGTAGGCGAACCTTGAAACGATGTGCCGTGTTCCTATAGACGAGTGGTCGCAAATAAGACGAGATTTGGACCGAAGGCTCAGGATCGAGCCGCTGTGAACACTCCTCAGGCCGCCCGCCGTTCGTATCGGTGATGGAGACCGCCAACTTCGGGAACCGCCACGATCGGACCGACCGCTTGCACCGGCCGCGCGTCCGGTGCATCTCGATCTAAGGACAGATGAAGACGGCTTCGGTGATAGTAGCGCACATAGGAAGCCAAAACGCGTAGCAATCCTTCTTCGTCCAAGACGATCAGGGGAGTAGGCCCCGGGAGTCCCGAGGCTGAGTCGGCCCGGTGGCGAAACTCCACCGGCCGACTCTACACTCCGATGGGATTTTCAGGAACCAGTGGCCGGAATCCCACCACGCGTGTCGATGGTGTGTGCCAGTTGGCCATATTCGATGTTCATTCCCGCTGTAACCGGAGGAATGAACTCGCCACTATTGACCATTTCCGCGAAAGACTTTGGAGCTGCAGTCGGTGCCGTTGGCAAGAACGATGGTTACCAACAGGACTCTTCACTTCAATGCCAGCTGTATGAGCAGTGCCGTGGCGGCTTCACTCCAGCCGGGAATGCCGCAGGGCGGGCTTGGCCGTCAAGGCTAAAAGATCAGTTTCAACCCGAGCTGGATCGAACGCGGACCTCCTGACCCGAGTTCAGGGTTGGAACTCAACACGTCAGGCGTGGTCCCGCTGAAACCGAACGGTTGACCCGTCGGATCCTCGGCAAAGCCCCCCGGGCCTCCAGTGGGATTCGAGAAAATGGGATGGTTGAGGACGTTGAAGAACTCGGCGCGGAACTGTGCGGTAAGTCGCTCCTTGAACTCGAACGCCTTGATGACCGACAAATCCCAGTTGCGGAAGCCGGCATCGCGCCAGAGGTTCTGTGGGGTAGTCCCGTAGCTTCCGTAGGCTGGAGGAATCAACACAGAGCTGCCCACAGCGTAGCAGCCGAGATTGGTCAAAGAAGCCTGAGCCAGACCGGTGGCAGCTCCTCCATCCAGAGCCTTGGCTTTGGCTAAACAGGCGGAATTGGTGGTACCAGGGAAGTAAGGAAGTCCGCCGTTTCCTCCGTTGGTGTCCGTCCAGCCATGGACCGGTGTGAAGTCAGCAGGGTTACCAAAGAAATCCCATTGTTCACCCTGTGTGATGGCGGCATTAATAATCTCGTTGGTTCCGCTGAAGTCGTTCGAGAGGTCCGAAAGACCCCAGCCCAAGCCGCTCTGCAGCAGCACGATCGAATTGACCGACCAGCCTTGCATGATCTGCCCGAAACCAGGACGCCTCGGGAACGCGTAGGTCACTGAAAGTGTGCCACGGTGCCGGATATCGAAGTCAGTGGAGGCATAGAGTTGGCTGCGTACGTTTCCGTAGCTGTTGAGGGGGATGGGGAAGTCGACGGCGCCCCCCTGGTCGGAGGCTTCGCCGAGAGCATGGGAATACGTGTAGCCGACTGTGAGGGACAGCCCGTGGTAATTGCGCGCGGTCAAGGTTACTTGCAGGCCGTTGTAATTGGAAATGTAAGAATTGTTGATGATGGCTATGTTCCTCAGGTAAGAGAAACACGAGTTGTTAGGATTGAATGGCCCACCCGACCCATTGGCTGCACCCAAGCCTATAATAGAAGCGGCGCAAGGAGCTGTGAACGCCCGAGATGCTTGTTCAGCGTTGGGGTCAGGCCCGCCAAAATTATTCCCACACCCATCGTATGGCGTGGAATCGTGGGCGCTGCCAATACACAACGCTTTGGCAGTTGTTGTCCACCCAGCTCCCGGAGTTGCCTGGTTGACATCCAGCTTCCCTAGCAACTTTGTGCCATGGTTGCCGACATAATCTATATCCAAGGAAAGGTTATTGGTGATGGCCCGCTGGATGCCCAAGCTCCAGTTCTCCACGTAGGGAGTACGGATATTGGGGTCTATGGCTACGATGTCGCATGGCGAGGGAGCTGTCAAATAGCCTGGCGGCACTGTAAAGCCGTCTCCGCAGGCTGGAGAGGCGGCGTTGGCATACAGGGACACATTGGTGGCGCTTATCGGCTGTGTAGGGTCGAAGGCCCGCCAGGCGTTAATGATAGGAGTAAGGGATGGGCCAGTATAGCCGGTAGCGGCGGCGGTGATCTTGCCGGAAAGAGGGAGCGGGGTGAGGTTGCCATTGTTGTAAAGGGGAAGACCGGTGGGAATAGTGCGCAGCCCAAGGAAGTTGCCAACGCCGTTGGTCACTTCAAAACTGATCTGTGAATCGTAAATGATGCCCGCACCAGCTCGAAGCACGGTCTTCCCGTTGCCCCGGATATCCCAAGCGAGGCCCAGACGCGGCGCAAAGTTGTCATGATCGCCGCGGTAAGGAGCGCTGATCCCGTAGCCCACCTGAACGAGTCCGCGGGCGGGATCGAAGTTCCCTAAGCCGTTGTTGCGATCCTTCATGACGGTGGTGAGCTCGTAGCGCACTCCCAGGTTTACGGTCAGTTTCGGTTTGACGTGCCAGTCGTCCTGAAAGAAGGCGCCGTACCCGATAGTACTCAACGTCCGTGCGGGGTCGCCTGTGGAAAGGTTCGCATTTTGCAGGTTGCCCGTAAAGAAGTTCACCAAACCTCTTCCACCGCTACCTGAAAATCCCACCGGCCCTTTGCCATCATTGGTGGCATTCTCGCTGGACCGGTTGTAAAGGATTTCGCCGCCAAACTTGAAGGCGTGCTTGCTCCGCAAATAGGAAATGTGATCCAGTACATGCAGAACACCACTAGGTCCCAGAACAATGGGCCACTGGGCCCCGATACCGTTCCTGAAGCCGCCTACGCTGATCATCGGCATTCCAAAATAAAACGGATTGGTGATGCCCGTGGGCATAACGTAGGTGGCGCCGTCGAATGTGTAAGCCGCTGGGTTGATGGTGTGGTCGTTGCTGAACAAGCTAAAATAATAGCGAGCATAGCCAAATCGGGCTTCATTCACCCAAGTGGAATTGGGGGTCCACGTCCAGCTTGCCGAAGTAGCTTGCGCGCGTGCGTGTTGTTGCGTCAAAAACGCCGACACGATTTGTAAGAAGGGATTATCCACGGCGAGGTCGTCGCCCTGACTGAGGAAATACATGCCTTGGAGCGAGTGGTGATCACTGAGGTGATAGTCGACCTTGGCCAGCCCGCCATTAATCGTGTTCGTGCTGGGTAAAGCCGTGAACGCAACCGTAGTGGGCCCCCGATTGACCGGGAATAGTCCCAAGAAGCCGTTGGCAGGCTGCCCGCTGACAGGAGTGCAGTTCCCAGCCAAAGTCCCAGTGGGTCCCAAGGTGGATTTGTTAAAGCTGAGCCCCGCCAATTGCGCGCTGAGCGCGGTAAGTTGCGCAGGCGCCATCGCTGCGGCGGCGGCAAAGCAGGCATCGATGAGACTATTCGTCGGATCCCCCCCGAGTGAGGTGGTGACCGGGAAAGTGTGCTGGATGGGATTGCCGATGGAATAGCGTTGACCTTCAAAGTTCGCGAAATAGAAAAGTTTATCTTTCTTGATAGGGCCTCCCAGGGTGCCGCCGAACTGCTCCAGGCTCACCGGCGCCTTGGGAGCCGGCACTTGGTCGAAATAGTTGCGAGCATCGAGAGCAGTATCGCGGGCAAAAGCAAAAACCGTGCCGTGTAGGTTGTTGGTGCCGGACTTGATTCCCACGTTCACGATAGCGCCGGGCTTCCAGCCATATTCGGCGCGCGGATTTTCTTGTGTCTTCAACTCATCAATCGAGTCAACCGAGAGGATCGTGCCGGCATCGCCTGCCGCCATGTTCGCATTCATGACGCTCATGCCCCTCCAAGGATCGCTGGCATAGACGCCGTTGACCATGTAGACATTGTCGTGGGGGCGCATGCCATCGGTGCTCTGACTCCAGGCCGAACCACCCGGGTAGATGGTCACGCCGGGCCGGAGTTGCAGCAGGTTCTCGAAGTTCCGGCCATTCAGAGGCAAGTTATCGATGATCTGGCTTTGCAGAATTCCGCCGAGCTCGGCATTCGTGGTGTCCACCAGTGGCAGCGCTTCGGTGACCCTCATCGTTTCGGTCCGCTCGCCCGGTTGCATGGTAACGTCAACGCGCAGATCTTGGCCTACCTCCAAAACGACTCCCGATCGCTCCAAGTTCTTGAAACCCTTGGCTTCGGCTCGAACGGTATATGTGCTCGGGAGCAGGTTGGGAGCGTTGTATTCCCCGGCGCCATCTGCGATCAAAGTTCGCGACGTGCC
>JBPYDQ010000438.1:0-4017 GCA_051986135.1 Terriglobales bacterium
CCCTGAGACTCTAATCGCGGCGAACAATCTGGCATTGCTTTACCGGGCCGAGAGGAAATATCCCGAGGCCGACCTGCTGCTCGCCCGGACGGTGGAAATCGAGCGTCGAACACTGGGGGAAGAACACAACGACACTCTGAGTGGCATGAATAATCTCGCAATCCTGTACCGGGACCAGGGAAAACTCGACCAGGCCGAACCGTTGCTAACCAAGGTCTTGGAAGTGCGCAAGCGCACTCTCGGCGAGCACCACCCTTACACGCTGCTTAGCATGCAGAACCTGGGAAGCGTTTATCGCAGCGAAGGCAAATACGATCAGGGAGCGATTCTGCTTCGTAACGTACTGGAGGAGCGGCGGCGGACACAGGGCAATGAACACGTCGACACTCTCTATGCTATGTACCAGCTAGCGCGGCTTTACGTCGACCAAGGGAACGACGAGCAAGCGGAACCGTTGTTGACTGCTTTCCTGGAGATTCGGCGGCACGCTCCAAGCCCGGGCCAGTCCGCTTTTCCGACTCTTGGATCGGACACGGCGGCGGTCCTAGAGTTGCTGGGCCGCCTTCGTTTGCGGCAGCACAGGTATTCTGAGGCCGAGGTTGCTCTCCGTGAGGGTCTGGAGGGCCGTGGGAAGGACGCGCCACAATCCTGGCAAAAATACGAGATGCAAAGCCTGTTGGGCGCAATCCTCATGTCCCAAAGGCGGTTTGAAGAGGCCGAGCCCTTGCTGCTGTCAGCTTATCAGGCGCTCACCTTGCAACGGGGTGAGATCCCGTGGGAGAGCCGCTCCGCTGTCGAGCAGACGAGCCATAGAATCATCAAGCTCTACAAGAGTTGGGGTAAGCCGGACAAGGCGGAAGCATGGCGCCGCGAGCATCCACCTGTCATTCTGCCTGAGCGCGGTCCTTAGCGCCAGCATGTGTCCGCACGCATTTTGCAGAGCATTTTTAGCTTGGCGGCACGGCGACGCGAGCTGTAAGCGGGAGGAAACGTGATCGGAGAAGCAATGCTCTTGTGCCGGCGCATCGCCAGGTGCAGGTACCGGCGCCGCCAGTGCGGGTTGCTTAGGCAGCCGCAAGGCCGCCTGGCCACTCGGTAGCTGAGGCCACGTTGCAACGTCAGCGAGGATTAGTCCTCCCTAACGCCGTAGCGTTTACCGATGTCGTTGGTAAACACTTGGCGACTACTGATTACCTATCTGCATTGGGAACGGCTGTCGAAGCTCACCTAGTCTCTCAGCGGTACTTAAGTTCCAGCCGGTAGATTTCTTGTCCGTTCTTGTCGATCATGAGCAACGGAGAATCATCAGGCAAAAGGCTTATCCAGCCAGGCCAGTAGCCTCCTAAGGTTATATCTTTCAAATCGAGGACGTGTTCAACCTTGCCATCAGGGACACTGATACGGACCACTTCCCCTGGTTGATCTCCATTCTTGCGGGGCAAGTACACGGATTTGCTGTCGTGGGACCAAGTAAAAACACCGTCACCGAACTCAGACCACTGCTGACTCTGAAAATCATAAAGCATCGTCCGAGTCGGACGATGGGCAGTCATGTAGTGGCCATCAGGTGAGACCCGAGCGGCAACCAGTCGATCCGAACCAGGAATTTTGGAAACCTTTTGTGTCTTTAAATTGAGCCGGTAAATGGCACAAGGACTTTTTTCTGAGCACATAACAAACACAATGGAATTCCCATCTGGCATCCAAAATCCTGCTCCGACTTCGGTGTTAGGGTCCTCGACCTTGGGCATCACCTGTTGCAGACTGCCGCCGTCCGCCGGGACAACAAACATCCTGCGTGGGTTGTCCGTGAACAGAATTTGTTTTCCGTCCGGCGACCAGCGAGGTTCGTGGGCATTCACTGGCGGAAATGTCAATTGCAGTCGTTCGCTACCGTCTAACTTACTGCGCCAGAGATTGGACTCTGGGAAAGTCGTGTATACCACCCACTGGCCGTCACGCGAGACTTCCAATTCCCCTGCGGAGATGCCCCCCAGAAAGGGCAAGAATTGCTTCGTTTTGCTCTCATAGTGGACCAGCTCGATCCGTGGCTGGTTGCCGACGACAAATAACTGTTTGCCGTCGGTGCTAGGCGTGGGTGCACCGAATATTATGGGCCCTGTTGTCAATTGGGAGGGCGTGCCAAGCTCGATTCCGCCAAAAATGGTTCGCCGTTCGGGTAGAACCCAGACATCACGGTCTGTTTGATAAAAGTAATATTTCCCGTCCGTTGACCACTTACCACAGCAACCGTGAATAGGCAGGCGGCGTAGCCCACTTCCATCTGCTCCGATTTCTATAATGTCCCAGTCCTCGGAGTGTTCACTAAGGGTGAAGACAGTAAACCGCAGCCGGGTTCCATCTGGCGAATATCGGAGCCAATATGCCAATGCGTCTAAAGTTGCGAGTTTGCGTACTTCGCTGCCGTCCGGCCTTGCAACAAATAGTTCTTTGCCTTTGATAAAGGCCACATGGTTCCCGTCAGGACTCCAGCACGCGTCCAGAGCCAGAATGTTTCCGACACGATGCGGCGGTCCGGTCGGGAGAGGCAAGACCCATAACGGACGCTCGTAGGGGTTGCCCCGTCCGCCCGCGAGGAACTCCGATCGCGCTGCAGAAAAGTCGTAGATCAGAGGCTCTTCCAGAGCCACTGGGATTCGGGCTGTTTCACCTCCCCGAGTCGATACCTGAATGAGAGAAGGGTTTTGCCCGAATTGCGGAGCTACGGTGGACAACGGACCCGCGAAGGAGCCTTCTTGGAAATAGAGCCGCGTGCCGTCACTCAAGAGCTTGAGAGTCGCGTCTTTGTGTTGGCCATCCTTCGTAATCTGAACGGAATCGATAACTCTCGGTATCGGTAGAGAAGGTCGCAGGCCCAAATAGAGGATCACTGCTGCGAGCACTAGAAAACCTAGAAAAGAGAACAGAAGTACCAGTTTCTTGCCTGAAGGACGACGAACCGTCCATCCGCGAATTCGAGGCGACGACGTTATGTTCTTCGGCTCCTCTAATTCTGGACGCAGATCTTGGATTGGGGCGATGAAGCGGTAACCCCGGCGAGGCAATGTCTCGATTAGATGCGGTACATCTGCCGAGTCGCCCAATGTGGCCCGCAGCTTCGCGATCGCCAGATTGATAGCGTGATCGAAATCGCCACAACTTGCATCCGGCCAGATCAGCTGCCGAAGTTCCTCTCGCGTGACGATCTGCCCGTGACGTTGCAGCAGTGCTGCCAGCACCTTAAACGGCTGGTCCTGCAGCTTCAGCCGCACTCCCGCCTTGCACACTTCCCCTGTCTCGAGATTCGCCTGGAAATCGTGGAAGCGAACGACTGACTCGCCTCGGACCGGGTTGCCCATCGTGCCCGCCAATTGTGCCACATCTCAGCACCGCCGCGATGTCAAGACACCCGGAATCTGCTAGCACTCGGCCGTTATTGCTCTCTCTCGCTCTCCGCCTAGATGGCTTCCCTACATGCTCGCCCCCGCGTCCCCAAGACTGATTTCCAAACTTTGAGAAACAACGAAGCGACAAGCATAGGCAGCTTGGGAAACCACCTGAGTATGACGAACGTAAGTCTCATCGTATCAGAGCGCTACATGGAGACAAAGACAAGACTGCCGGCGAATTGAGGCTCCTTTTTGTCGGCCGGAACCTCGCCAATGACGCAACCGCGACAGAGGCGAATTCTATGAATCCCTGGTTCCTTTCTCTAGCCTGTCTTGGGCTCCTCTTCCCCTCAAGTTCCAGAGCCGAAACGCAAACCAGCCCGGCAGAAACCCCATCTGTCAGCGAGCTCCCCTTCCGGCTCTCTTCTGGCTACCTCATCCAGGTCGAGGGCCGCGTCGGCACCCAGGCCAACCTGAAATTCATCCTGGACACCGGTGCCAGCATCACGATCATTGACCAGAAAATCGCCGACAGACTAAACCTCGACCGCCACCCGGCGCAGAGCTTCAATTTCGACAGGAAGTTGAAGTGGGACTCCGCCATGCTGCCCGAACTTCAGTTCGGTCC
>JBPYDQ010000439.1:0-4254 GCA_051986135.1 Terriglobales bacterium
TTTACCTTGGTACGATAAGTAGCTATGTTGCTTAGACGGCCTGAGCTCCGCGATTTTGCGGCGCGCTATACGGACGCGTGGTGTAGCCAGGGTCTGGAAAGTGTGGCCGCGTTCTTCTAGCCAGACGGGTCAGTACGTGTCAGCGAATGGTCCTCCAGCGGTCAGGCCGAACGGGGTTGCCCAAGTGAAGCAGTCGTTCATGACCGCATTCTCGGATCTTTTGGTGATGATGAATGACCTGCTACAACGGGGCGATGAGGTTGGGTACCACTGGACTCTCACCGGTGCAAATATGGACCAATAGGGCCGGGAGACGGGTCCGCATCAGCGGGTTCGAGAAATGGCAGATTGGATGTGACAGCCTGATTTGCTCCTCTCAAGCCCATTTTTGACTTAAGAGTATCTCCGGCAGCTGCAACAAGGAACGCAACCACAGAACCAGTCGGCTCCTAAAACAATGTCGATTCGATTCATCGACCAAGCCGAAGTCGCCCGTCGGCTCACCTATGATATCTGCATACCCATCGTGCGCGACGCCATGATCGCGTTCTCCCGTGGCGAAACGAAACAGCTTCTGCGGTCAATCCTCCCACTATCCGAAGGCCGTGTGTTTGGCGTGATGCCCGGTGCACTGGGCGGCCATGCCCCGTTTGGCGCGAAGCTGATCTCGGTGTTCCAGGGCAATGCGGCACAGGGTAAGCAATCCCACCAGGGTCTCGTTGTCTTGTTCGATCCCCAATCCGGTGTTCCTGTCTGCATTGTCCACGCCGGCGAGATCACCGCGATCCGGACGGCGGCCGCCAGTGCGGTGGCTACCTCAGCCTTAGCGCGGCCCGACGCTCACCGCTTGGCCCTCATTGGATACGGCGAACAGGCCGCCACTCACCTGCGCGCCATTGCTAAGGTGCGCAGCTTGGAAACCATTACGGTTGCGGGACGTTCGCCGATACGAGCCCGAGCCTTTGCCGAACGCAATCAAACCCAACTCGGTATTCCCATCTCCGCTGCCGCGGGCGTGGAAGAGGCCGTCGCCAAGGCAGATATCATCTGCACGGTCACTTCCGCAACCGAACCGGTCCTAAAGGGCGCTTGGGTTCGGCCGGGTACGCACCTGAACCTGGTTGGTTCCAGTTATGCCGGTCCCAGCGAAGTAGATAACGACTTGGTTATCCGCTCCCGCTTCATAGCGGATAGCCGTGAAGGCATTCTCCGGCAGGGAGCGGAGTTCCTCCGTGCCAGGGAAGCCGGCCTGATCGGCGATGACCACATTGTCGGCGAGATCGGGCAGGTGCTCGCGGGTGAGATCGAAGGTCGCCGCTCGCCCGACGAGATCACTGTGTATAAATCGATTGGCCACGTCGTTCAGGATCTCGCCAGTGCCTGGGCGCTCTACACACAACCCGAGCTAGCCTGATTCTAAGATGCAACGCGCGAGCAGGTGAAAAAGGGACCTGAGGTTCGGATCGGCTGGACGGTGACGACTTGTGAGGTGTTGGTTTTTTTTGGACGACCGGAGCCTTAGAGCGAGCCGCGATGACTTGCCTAGCACACTCATGCGTGAGGTCTCTTGTTTGTAAACGGCACCGAGTGGCTGCAAACCCGTTACCCTTCCAACAAGAGGCATGGGTGCGCGAGCGTGCAGAACGTCAAAGTGATGCTCGATCTGTCATAATGTTCGCTCGTGTGCGGTCGCTACCGACTATCGAGGCGGAAGCAGATCATCGAGGAATACTTCCACACTGCCGATTGGCAAGACGACTGGAGTCCTCGATACAACATCGCGCCAACGCAACCTGTCCCGGTGATCCGCCAGCACCCGAGGGAACCTGTTCGGCACCTTTCATCGTTCAGATGGGGTCTCATTCCGCATTGGTCGAAAGACCCGTCCATCGCGATGAGCACGATCAATGCAAAGGCGGAGACCGCTGCCACGAAGCCAGCGTTCCGGGATCCGTTGAAGTATCGGCGTTGCTTGATCCCCGCAGACGGCTTCTACGAGTGGAAGCGTACGGCAACAGGTAAACAGCCGTTCTGCTTTGAAGTGCGCGACGGCGTGTTGTTCGCCTTCGCCGGGCTATGGGATGGCTGGAGGGACTCGAGTGGGCAATGGGTGAAAACCTGTTCGATTCTGACGACAACTCCGAACTCAGTGACCTCTGCTGTCCACGACCGAATGCCAGTGATCCTACATCATGATTCTTACGATCTCTGGCTCGATCCCGGCATGAACGACCTTAAGATCATCTCGGAGCTTCTGAGGCCTTACGATGCCAAGTCGATGCGGAGCTATCCCGTAAGCACGCGGATCAATCATGTGGCGAACGATGACGAGGAGTGCTCGCGACCCGTGCAGATCGCGGAGACTCAGAATCGGCTCTTCATCTGAGGAACTGCGAGTGATGCTAGGAAGCCCGTCGTTGTGATCGCGAACTTTAGGAAGAGAAGAGGCACGGGTTGAAGTAATCGCCGAAAACGAACCGAAGCTTTGGATTCCATTAAGAAGTTTCACCGTCTCATCTTCGGTTCCTCCTCTTCCAGGCTTTCCCAACGCGATGACAATGCCAGCGGCAGTGCGATTACGGTGGGCAGCAAATATTTCTCGCAGCCAACATACCCATTTCGGCACGCCTGGATCTGCAGCTAGTCGGCTGTTCCACCACCGTCCACAGCCACCGCAGCTCCTGTCATAAATGAGGAGTCATCCGAAGCGAGGAACAGTACCACTTTGGCAATTTCTTCCGGGGTGCCGACTCGACCCATAGGCCGGTTGGCGGCGCCGGACCAGTAATCCTCCCAGCGCATCTCGCGAAACTTAGCATCCAAGGGAAGCATGGGAGTGTCTACGTCTCCAGGACAGATACAATTCACGCGAATGCCTTGTCGGCCGTGGTCAATGGCCATGGCCTTGGTTAACAAGACTACACCGCCTTTCGACGCGCAATACGCAACGGCTTTGTCTCCCCCGACCAATCCCCAACCGGAACTGTTGTTGATAATCACCCCGCTGCCCTGCCGGATCATATGCGGCAACGAGTACTTCGACATCAGGAATGTCCCTTTCAGGTTGGTGTCGATCTGCTCGTCCCATTCCTGCTCGGAGCATTCCACCGCATCGTGAGCATAGAACACCCCCGCGTTATTGAACAGGATGTGAAGAGAGCCGAACTTCTCGATGGTTTGGTCGATAGCCCGGCGGCAATCGGCAGCGCGAGAAACATCTGCGGCGATGAACAGTGTCCGAGCGCTGTCCTTGGCAATCTCGTCCGCGACCGTTTGCCCGCGCTGCTCATTACGGCCGGTAATCACAACCTTGGCACCTTCTTTCGCAAACAGCTCGGCTGTGGCTTTGCCGATTCCTGAGGTTCCGCCAGTAATCAATGCTACCTTGTCTGCCAGACGCATCAGAGAAATCCTGCCCAGCTCCACTGTCGGGTACGAGTCCAGTACTTCCACTCTCGAAACCACTCTAGGAACCGCCGTTGGTTTCTCGCGAACTCGACTACCAACTGGAAACTGCTCATGATAGGGTGGCTCGGCCTGCCCAACCGTATTATGCGGCAACGGGCGCCTACTCGCGAAATTAGGTAAGACCACCTTTTACCTGATCGCACTGGGAGCCGTTCCCAAGTCGTAATACGCAAGAAGTTCTCCCGCTTACGCTATTGGTCTACCAGTAGTTCCCGCTGCACTTGCTGCCGACACAGCTTCAGCAGGTCCAAGTGCTCGCACAGATGTTCGGCTCGCTGGCGCACTGCGGCATGCTTGAGCTTTTCCAACCAATCCGCCCGATAATGCGTATAGATCCGGTTTCAGTTGTGCGATTTCTCGTTGAACAGCAGAATCTGACACAGCGCGACCTCATTCCCCAATTCGGTTCGGAGAGCGCGGTTTCGATGTTCATGACTGGACAGCGCAATCTCACCTTAGGGCAGGTACGGAAATTGAGTGCTCGGTTCAAACTTCCCACTGACGTTTTACACCCAAAGCGTCCGTTACGCACAGCCCAAAGCGACCCGCGAAAGCGCGCTCTCGTTCTCGATAAGTTTCAATCCGGATATTGGTCGGTAAATCGCCGATCAGCCAGCTTTCATTGAATCAATCTAAATATCAGCGGTTCGAGACCACGCCAATGCTTCAGGTGTGTGCCTCTTTTGCGAGCGGCGATTGCAAGAAGCAGGTGCCGCCCTACCTCTGCAAGCCCGACCGGGAGACGCCCACCTTGAAAACGTCTGCAAATATGATACGTAAGTTGGA